>NZ_JBSSCV010000021.1:0-56076 GCF_054060065.1 Thermostichus sp. MS-CIW-37
TTGGCTTGCCAACTGCAGGGCTACCGTTCGCGCCAGCGGGCCGGAGGCCTTAAGCCCGCCCTGTACTGCGAAGCAGTCAGGGTTGGGTAGTTTACTCAAGCGCTGATAGGCCACTTGCCTGGATAAAGCTGGGATCGGCGGTGCAAGCTAGGACTCCGCCGCTGACGCGATCAGTGCTAGCCTAGTAAGGCTGTATTCTTGTACAAGCTATGCCTGTTCCCAAGAAGAAAACCTCTAAAGCCCGCAGTCGCAGGCGCTACGCCGTCTGGCTTGGCAAAGCAAAGCTACAGGCCCAGCGAGCCATGACCATTGGTCGGTCGATTTTGAGCGGTCGCAACACCGGCTTCTACTACCCCAAAGCCAAGTCCGAAGAAGAGGAAGAAGAATAAAGCTCTATTGAGGCTTGCTGCGGGGATCCCGGCGGCTGCACGAGTAATACACTGGATTAAGGTCTAGCTCCCTGGAGAAGCGCTCTGCTGACCCTACCGTCTCGCTTATCCATTAGCCTGCATGCGCTCGTTGACCTCCCTCACCTACTACCAACGGTTGGGCCTGTCTCCAGGGGCGTCTCCTGAGGCCATCCGGCGGGCTTATCGGCAGTTGAGCAAACGCTACCATCCCGATACTTCTCCCCTGGCCCCGGAAGTGGCCATTCGCTGCTTTCAAGAGTTGCAGGAGGCCTACCTTGTCCTCAGCAACCCGACGAAACGGGCCATCTACGATGCCAGCTTACGGGCGGTGACTGCCAACACGGGATCTCTGAGCATGACGGGATCCCTAGACGCTGACTCTCTGGAGCTGCGCATGGAAACCCGCCCACTTTCACCTGGTGAGCTTTGTGCCCTGTTGCTGATGGGATCCACCCTGGTTGTGTGTTTGGTGTTGGCAGGTGTCCTCGCTTGGCTGCGAGAGAGTGGGGCAAGCTGATTCTGTGGGCACTCCCCACCGTCTTGGTACGGCATTGGGACGGAGTTCTCGGATTCTGTATCAGGAGTGCTTGAATGAACATAGGCCGTTGACTCTGTGTTGGACTGCTTTTCTCAAATCTCGCCTCTCAAATCTCGCCATGCCTTTGCCCCCCGCAACTACGCCCCTGTATAATCACCCCCTCCACATCATCGAACGCTGGCTAGAGGATCAGGGCTGCACCCGCGACCCGCAAGATGTGGAGCAATGGTTTTGCGAGCGGCCTGGCTGGAAAGCCATTTTGCGTCTGGAAGAAACCAGCATTTGGGTGCGATACACCTACCCAGACGGCAACACGAAAACTTTATCTTTTCCCTATTCCCTCAGCCGGCAGGATGTAGAGCAGGCCATTTTTGAAAGTTAGCCGAGCCATGCGCGTTCTTCAGTTGCCCGCCCTGCGCGATAACTATATCTATCTGCTCTACGATTCCGACACCGCGACAGCAGCCGTGGTGGATCCGGCAGTGGCCGAGCCTGTGCTGGAAAAGCTGACCGAGCTGGGGGCGGAGCTGGTGGCCATTTTCAACACGCACCACCATCACGACCATGTGGGGGGAAATCGGCAGCTTTTGGCCCGCTATCCTCAGGCTGCCGTCTATGCCGGCGAGGCGGATCGGGGGCGGATCCCCGGCCAGACGGTGGAGCTGCGGGCGGGAGCAACAGTGGAATTCGCGGGCCGGCAGGCAACGGTGCTGTTTGTGCCCGGCCATACCCGGGGTCACATTGCCTATTACTTTCCCGAGAGCGGGGATCTCTTCTGTGGCGATACCCTGTTTGCCGGGGGATGCGGGCGGCTGTTTGAAGGCACGCCGGAGCAGATGGTGGGATCCCTGGATCAACTGCGGCAGTTGCCGGAAGCCACACGGGTGTGGTGTGCCCACGAATACACCTTGAACAATCTCAGGTTTGCCCTGACAGTGGATGGAGACAACCCCGACCTGCAGGCCCGTTACCAAAAGGTGGCCGCCCTGCGCCAATCGGGATCCCCAACAGTACCCAGCACTATGGGCGAGGAGCGACGCACCAACCCCTTCTTGCGCTGGGATCAGCCGGCTCTGCAAGCTGCCACCGGGCTCCAGGATCCGGTGCGGGTCTTCGCTCGCCTGCGCGGTATGAAGGATCAGTTCTGAAAATCGGGTTCTGACAAAAGCTCCTGGAGGTGGCCCAAAACCTGAGGGGATGGTGCTCCTCACCACTAGCACAAACGAAACCCCCGAAGAGCTGCACCGTAATCTGGTGCAGGGGCTTTTCATCAGCCCACCTCGGCCTGCCTCCTGGACACTAGAGCCAGCAGGATAGCCGCCCCCAGCCCTTGAGCGACTACCGAAAAGAGCACTAAGCCAGTCAGGGAGAAATCGTAAAGCACCCCCATCAGGGCGCTGCCCACAAACCAAGCCAATCCATAGACACTGGTAAACAGGCCAAAGGCAAAGCCCCTCGTCTCGGGAGCTACCATACCGGCCACCGCCGCCTTCATGATGGATTCTTGGGCCCCCAAACCAATCCCCCAGAGCACCATGCCCAGCACCGTCAGAGCATAGGTACCGGAAAAGGCCAGCGGCGCAAATCCAGCCGATACCGCCACCGCTCCCAGCAAGCTCCACAGCCCCACGCGGTCGAACAGCCAGCCACATCCCAGGGCGGCCAGGGCATCCACCCCCATAGCCAGGGCATACAGCAAAGGGATCCCTGCTCCATCGCTTCCCGACTGTCGTTGCAGATGCAGGGCAATGAGGGGAAAATCCGCAAACCCCATAGCCACACAGGCTGCTGCCAAAAGATACAGCCAGAAAACTTTGGGCAAGCCTTTTGCTGGAGTCATCTCCGGCTCCGGCTCAAAGTCGCGCGGACTGGGATACAGCCATTGCGCCAGCCCCAAAACCCCCAGTCCTATTGCCGCCGGGATCCCCAAGGCCAAAAACCCACCCCGGAAGCCATATCCCGCTCCTAGCATGGCTGCCACCAGCAGTGGCCCTGCCACTGCCCCAATCTGATCTAGGGTCTCATGCAGGCCAAACCCCAAGCCCCGTCCCACCTGCAGGGCTGCATGAGAAAGCAACACGTCCCGCGGCGGGGTGCGGATCCCTTTGCCGGTCCGCTCGGCCAAGAGCAGCACGGCGGCCCAAGGCCAACTGCCCACCCAGGCCAAAGCCGGGATCACCGCCGTGTTGATGACATAGCCCAAGGTGGTGAGCCGCCAGTGACCCCGACTGCGGTGCAAGGGATCCCTGCCCAGCTGGTCGCTCCAATAGCCCACCCCCAACCGCAAGCCATAGGCCAATAGCTCCCCCCCGCCGGCCACCAGGCCCACCACCGTGCCGCTGGCCCCTAGGGATCCCAAAAAAGCCCCAGAAATGCTGCGTGCCCCTTCATAGGTGGCGTCAGCGCACAAGCTCACAATGCCGAGGAGGAGAATAAAGCGCCAGGCAGAGGGAGACATAGTCAGCAACCGCTTGGTCGAGGCTGGCCAAATAGCTGGAGAAAGGGACAGGAGCTGCTCGCTCCCAAGAGGGCTCCCTATCTAGCAGCTCTAGCTACAGAGTAGCCGAGGGAGGTTCTCAAATCTTGCAAGTCCATCAAGGTCTTGCACTCCTTGCCCTGTCTAGGTTTAATAGGAGCGGGTGATGTTTTCCTCCAAGAACTCCTGCCCGAAGGAGCCAAGAAATGGCCAACAAAAGGATGGCTTTGAAGTTAATTTTCAACCTTTTGGGTAGCTGCCTAATCTCAATGGCCGTTGCAGGGGCAAGTACGACAATAGATAAACGGGCAATCTTAAATGCCGAATATCTCATAGCCACTCTGGATGGAGTAGAGCGGATTCGTTTTCAGAACGGAGAGTATCAACGAGGTTCTAGTGTCTTTCAGGAAGGGTTCCTAGTGGCAAAGCTCCAAGACCTAAAATTTAGCGACCTCAATAACGACGGGTTTCAGGATGTTGTTGCCATTGCAGCAAGCAATACAGGAGGATCCGCTAGTTGGATTAGCTTGTCAGGACTACTAGGTGGCCAAAAACTTGTGCCCTTGGAGCCTGTATTTCTAGGAGACAGAGTTGTAGTTAGTAACATTTCAATTGAGAAAGGCTCTCGAGGGAGTACTCAGGTTTGCCTGGATATGCTGGTTCACGGGCCTAACGATGGCATGTGTTGCCCTACCAAGAAAGAGAGAAGATGTTTCGTGCTTTCTGAGAGGAGATGGATACCTCGTAAGTAAAGAAGCTACTGAGCCGCCGGGCCGGGGGATGGTACATCTCGTCACTGCCCCACACTGCTAACGCGGACGTGGAGGCATAGTGTAGTGATGACAGTTTGATGGGCGTTTTGCAATCGTAGGTCAGGTTGGTCAATTTGTGGGTTTAATTAAGCCAAGCTCACCGAAGTTGAGTCGGTGAAACGGTCAGCATTGTCTGTTAGGAGCATGGCGTTAGTACTCCGCACCGCTGTCGGGAAAAGGCAATCGTTCTTATGACCAGAGCAAGGGAGAGGAGAGGCACCGATCCATTCGCGCTAGCGGGCCGTAGGCCTTTGCGAGAGAAGTCGCGGGATCCCCGCCGCCCCTCACAACCTGCCAAGGATACCGTCCCACCTCCGGCGGAGTCAAAGCTGCGAACGGGATCTGGTCGCCTGCTTCCTGCCCCCAGGGGATCCCTGTCGGTTTCCCCTCCTCAACCGCTGCGTCTTGCCCGCCAAAAAGCCATTGCTCGTCTGCGCCAACGGGCTGCCCAGCCCCGCCGCTTGAGACGTTCTCCCTCTCTTGGCCAAGTATTGCTCAGGGGACTAAGCTTAAGTCTTATCCTGGGCCTGACGATGGCGGGCCTCTCGCAACTGCTGCAATCGACCACCGCTGGCCGGATAGAACAGGCCACGACGCAGCTTGGGGATCCTCCCCCGCCGGCATTCCCGAGTAACATTCTGCGGGGAGAAGCGATCCCGGCTTTGCAGGAGCGCTTGGCCGCTTTGGCCGACCAACCGGGCTTGACGGCAGGGGCTCTGTTCTGGGAGGTGGAAACCGGCGCCTTTGCTGGGGTTAGGCCGGATCAGGCTTTTCCTGCCGCCAGTGTGATTAAGATCCCCATTCTCTTGGCTTTTTTCCAGGCTGTGGAAACCGGGCAGGTGCGGCTGGATGAGAGGCTCACCCTGCGGGAAGATCTCAAGGGAGGGGGAGCTGGTGTGTTGCAAACCCGACCCCTCGGATCCCAGGTTTCTGCTTTGGAAGCGGCCACTCTGATGAGCACCCTCAGCGACAACTTCGCCACCAACCTGATCATCGATCGCCTGGGTGGGCAGGAGGCTCTCAACCAAAAATTTCGGCAGTGGGGGCTACAACACACGCAAATTTCATGGTGGCTACCGGATCTGGAAGGCACCAACACCAGCAGCCCGCGCGACATGGTTTGGCTGCTCAGCCAGGTGGAACAGGGGCGCATGCTCAGCCGCCGCAGCCGCGACCGTTTTCTGGACATTCTCTGGCGCACCCAACGGCCCTCCTATTTCCGGCCCAACTTGGGTCAAGAGGTGCGCATTGCCCACAAAACGGGAACCTTGAGCTCCGTGGTGGGGGATGCCGGGATCCTGGATTTACCCAACGGGCGGCGCTATGTGGCGGCGGTGTGGGTGAAGCGAGAAACCCCCAACGACCCCAGAGCTGAAGAGCTGATCGCCAGCCTGTCGCAAGCAGCCTACGAGTTCTGGTCTGCTCCTGGATCCGCCCCGCCATCCCGAACAGACACCACCGGCAGCCCGCAACCCTGAGTCCCCCACTCCGCAAATCTTTCCATACTGCTACGCAACGCTTACGCGAACGCAGTAGCAGTGCGGAGCACTATTCCAGGCAGAGCACAAATGCCAGAGTGGAGAAACAGGCGTTGAGGGAAAAAGATGGGGCACCTGGTCAGCATCAACCCCGCCACCGGAGAGGAATTGGCTCGCTACCCCGTTTTCGACGCTGGGCAGATCCAGAGCTGTATTGCCCAAGCCCACGAGCGGTTTCAGAGCTATCGTCGGATCCCGTTTGCTCAGCGATCCGCCTGGCTGAAGCGGGTGGCAGGGATCCTGGAGGAGCGCAAAGCGGAGTTTGGCCGCCTAATCAGCCTGGAGATGGGCAAAACCTTGGCCTCTGCCGTTGCCGAAGTGGAAAAATCCGCTTGGGTTTGTCGCTACTATGCCGAGGAGGCAGAAGGGTTCTTGGCCGAGCGCTCCATATTGCTACGCAACGCTTACGCGAATGCCACCGGTGCGGAGCACTTTGCCAGCCGCAGCGGGATCCGCTACCAGCCGCTGGGAGTGATTTTGGCAGTGATGCCCTGGAACTTTCCCTTTTGGCAGGTGTTTCGCTGTGCAACCCCGGCCCTGATGGCGGGCAATACCCTTCTGCTCAAACATGCTTCCAACGTGCCCCAATCGGCTTTGACCCTGGAGCGGATCTTTCAGGAGGCGGGATTTCCGCCAGGGGTCTTTCAAACCCTGCTGATCACAGCAGCCCAGGTGGCAGAGGTGGTGGCGGATGAACGGGTGCGGGGGGCCGCCCTCACCGGGAGCGAAGCCGCCGGCTCCAGCCTGGCCCGTTTGGCCGGTCAATATCTGAAAAAAACGGTGTTGGAACTGGGAGGGAGCGATCCCTTCATCGTGCTGCCCAGCGCCGATCTGGAGGCAGCAGTTGCCACAGCGGTCACGGCCCGTCTGATCAACAACGGCCAGTCCTGCATTGCCGCCAAACGATTTATCTTGCACAGGGCTATCGCTGAACCTTTCACGGCTGCCATGACGGAGCGATTTCGCCGGCTCAAGGTAGGGGATCCCTTGGATCCGCAAACGGACGTGGGGCCTCTGGCTACCCCCAGCATCCTGCAAGAGGTGGACGGACAGGTGCAGGCTTTGGTGCAAGCAGGAGCCAAAGTCCATATCGGCGGATCCCCCTTGGGAGGAAATTTTTACCCGCCCACGATCCTGAGCGACATCCCCCCCGATCATCCGGTGGCCCACCAGGAGGTGTTCGGGCCGGTGGCGCTGTTGTTCACCGTACCGGATGTGTCGGCAGCCATCGAGCTGGCCAACGGCACGCCCTTTGGCCTGGGCGCCAGCGCCTGGACAACCGATCCAGAGGAACAAGAGCGCCTGCTGGAGGAGCTGGAGGCGGGATCCGTGTTCATCAATGGCATGGTCAAGTCCGACCCGCGCCTTCCCTTCGGCGGCATCAAACGCTCAGGGTATGGACGGGAACTGAGCCGGGAAGGGATCCTGGAATTTGTAAACGTCAAAACCATTTGGGTGAAGTGATGGCGGAGACTGCTCAAAGGGATCCCCAGCCGGCGGCGGATCCCGTGATCAAGCTGGATCAGTTCCTCAAGCTGGCGGGGGCTGCTCCCACCGGTGGGCAGGCCAAGCAGCTCATCCAAGCGGGGCAAGTGCGGGTGAATGGCGAGGTGGAAACCCGGCGGGGACGCAAGCTGCGCTCAGGAGATGAGGTGGCCGTGGGAGGTGGAGTTTGGCGGGTGCACCTGGGTGAGGCCCCGAAGTGAAATCAATGCAATGGGATCAAGAAAAGCATGGCCAAAGCCCCGATTCCCCCTGCCACCGCAAACTGCCACTCCAGCCCCCACAGCAGGCAGGCAACTCCGGCCAGGATCTGGATCCCACCGGTGATCCAGTAGGGGAGACGCGGCGGATCCACCAGGCCGTTGAGCCAGTGGCCCAGCCCCATTTGCCACAGCCAGAACACCCCCAAATACTGGCCCAAGGCTGCCAAAGGGGTACGTCCGACAAAGGGCAGCACCGAGAGGATCATGCCCTGGGCAATCACCAGCGTCCACACCAAGCCCACAAAGTAGAGATGGGCCAGTCCGGCTGTTCGAAACTCCGGCAAGCTAGTCTGCCGCACCATGTAGCCCAAGCCAACCAGGGAAATCACCAGCCACAGCCAGTTGATGTTGGCCTCTTGGTGAAACTGGGTGGCAGCAAACCCAATCCCCAAAAGG
Organism: Thermostichus sp. MS-CIW-37; assembly: GCF_054060065.1. Taxonomy (NCBI): domain Bacteria; kingdom Bacillati; phylum Cyanobacteriota; class Cyanophyceae; order Thermostichales; family Thermostichaceae; genus Thermostichus; species Thermostichus sp. MS-CIW-37. The sequence goes on from NZ_JBSSCV010000021.1 coordinate 7,937, forward strand.
ACGGCCCAAACCAGGTACACCCGCCGACAAATGTTCCAGAAGGGAAGAGGGGATCCCAGGGGTTCCATTTGCATGGCCTTCACCTAATCGACGACGACAATGCGGCCCACCATGCTGGGGTGGATATCGCAGAAATATTCCTGGATCCCAGCTACTTCGAACACCACCGCTTTGCTCTCGTTGCGACTTAGCCGTCCCGTCCCTTGAAACTGCGCTCCCTCCACAGGAGTAGCCGTGTGGGGGGTGGAATCCAGGTTGGTGAAGGTCACCTTGCCGCCCCGCTTGAGGATGATCTCCGGGGGCAGGTATTGAAACCCGCGAATGATCACCTCTGCTGCCGCCGTTGCCTCGACAGGATCTCGCCCCGCAACAGAGCTGGCTTGTCGCCACCGATCCACAGCCAAGATAGCCCCCACATTGAGCAGGGATCCCAGTCCACTCAGCAACAGCAGCCGCCGCGTCATCGGCATAGGACTTTCTCCACACAGGTTTAGGAAGAGAACAAAGGCTGAGGCGCTCAGAAGAAGGCGATTGCGACAGCAGTGCAGAGCACTTGGATCTCCAAGCCCCAAGTCCTACAGAGGACGTTGGAAGGCTTTGCAGATCATCGCCTCATCGCCGGCAGGGGTTACCAACAGCTCTACACCTTCAGGATCCAGCGCTCCCGAGTCTCGGCGCTGACAAAGGGGGCAGGCACCACCAGAATGCTGGGGTCAAGGCTGTGGAACACGGCCCGGATTGCGGTGGCATGGGCAACTTCGTTGGGGCCAATGGTGCTGGCAGCAGCCACCAGGTCTTTGTTGGAAAGCTGGACAAAGGCATCGTTGTAGGCTAGGGCCGCATCGAACTCCAGAGCCAGGGCCAGCTTGGCGATGTTGGCATCGGAATCGAGGTTGCCTTCTTTGTTGTCGATGTAGGTGGAAAGGTCGTAGCTATCCCGCGCCCGAGAGGGGATCCCTCCCAGTTGCCGCACGGCACCCGCCAGCAGATCCCGATGCTGCTCGTGATCCTTCAGGTTCTTGGTGGCCACTTCCAACACGATCTTGCCCACCTCGGTGTTGCTCAACTTGCCGGCAGCGGTTTTGTAGGCCCAGATCGCCTGCTGTTCCAAGTCGATGGCGGCGTTGAGAATGGCAATATCAGCAGTGTTGGACTGAGCGGCACCGGGCAGGCTGCGCAACCCAATTGCTCCACCTACGCCCGCCAGCAAACCAGCCAACAACAAGCTGCGGCGGGAAGTTGCAGGGCTGGGATCCCATTCGGCGGCCAATTGAGGCAGAGCGAAGGGAGTCTTTGCAGTCTTCATCTCAAGTCTCCTGTCTCGAAAGATGGCAACCAACCTTCAGGGACTTGCTCTGGGTCGGGCAATTCCCTCTGGCCTGGTCTGATGGGAATACGCCGCTGATGCCACGGCGGATGCCTGGGGGAAAAGATTTGGATTGTGTGCTCAGCTTTTGGGCTGGGCTATTTTGAAAGTTGGGTTTCACTGGGGACAAGCGTTCGGTCGGTAGTGTCGTTATCCATCCATGCGATTCTGGGCGTGAACCTGCACCTTGCTCTGCCGGAGGCCAGCCTACAGAGCTACACCACGTGGATTGAGGCGCGTATCCGGGAGGGGCAGGGCGCTCAAGTGGTCACCTGCAACCCGGAAATGATCATGCAGGCGCAGCGGGATCCCGCCTTTGCCCAGGTGCTGCAGGCAGCAGAGCTGGTGATCCCCGACGGCATCGGGGTGGTGTGGGCTTTGCGACGGCAAGGGATCCGCGTCCAGCGGGTGCCGGGGATCGAGCTGGCAGAAACCCTGATCACGTTGGCGGCAGAACGGGGGTGGCGCTTGGCCCTGGTGGGGGGAAGGCCGGAAGTCAACCGGGCAGCAATTCGATATTGGCAAGCCCAGTGTCCTGCTTTGGCCCTCTGGGGCTACCACGGCTACTTTTCTGGCAACGAAGAAAAAGAGCTTCTGCAAGCTCTCCAGGAATTTCGACCGCAACTGGTGTGGGTGGGGCTGGGATCCCCGCGCCAGGAGCTGTGGATCCAGAAGTGGCGTCCCCTTTTGCCCCAGGCTATCTGGATGGGGGTGGGGGGCAGCTTGGACATTTGGGCCGGCCAAAAACGGCGAGCGCCCCGTTGGTGGCGTGACCATCACCTGGAATGGTTGTATCGTCTCTATCAGGAACCCTGGCGCTGGCGACGCATGTTGGCTTTGCCCAAGTTTGTCTGGCGGGTGCTGTGGGATCCCTCTTCTCGTTTGCGCCCCTAGTCTGCCGGCGCTCTCTCCCTCCTCTGTCTAGGCGCTTACTATGGTGATCGGTCAGCACATCGGCTATCCTCCTCGCTTACACCGTTGGGCGGGTACGGCTCCGACCCCTCATCCCCCTGCCCCGGCCAATCCAGAGGCCACCCTGGGCTTTTACGGCAGCACCCAATCCGGATCCCTGCAAGCCCCGGCCAGCATGGTGTCCTTGCGGGGCGTGAGCAAGGTCTTTCCCAACGGCAACTTAATTTTTCAGGATGTGAACTTGGAGGTGCGCCGCGGCGAGTTCGTGTTCGTAACGGGGGTCTCCGGGGCGGGCAAGTCCACCCTGCTGCGGCTACTCTGCGGGGCGGAACAGGCCACCGAGGGCACGGTCATCGTCGATCAAGTCTGTCTCTTTTCTTCTGAAGGGCGGCGGCGACCCTATCGCATCCCACCGCGTCCGCTGGCCATGTTGCGGCGGCGCTTGGGGGTGGTTTTCCAAGATTATCGCCTTCTGGCCAACCGCACCCTGGCAGAAAATGTGGCCTTCGTGCTGCGCGCCCAAGGGCTGTCCCCCGCAGAAATCCGCCGTCGCATCGGGCCGACCCTAAAGATGGTGGGGCTGACCGAAAAGCGAGATCACTTTCCCCATGAGCTTTCGGGGGGGGAACAGCAGCGCCTTAGCCTGGCCCGTGCCATTGTCAACATGCCGGTGCTGCTGCTGGCGGACGAGCCAACAGGAAACCTAGATCCGGAAAACTCCCTCTTGGTTCTCCAGATTTTGGAGCGGCTCAATTCCTTTGGGGTGACCGTCATCATGACCAGCCATGACCCCTATCTGGTGGAGCGGGCCGGCCACCGGGTGGTGCGCATGGAGGGAGGGCGCCTGTATGATCTGCGCTGAGGGGCTACCGGGATCCCTATTTTGCTCTCCACAAGCTTTTTGAGATCCCGGAGAGCAGCTTTGCCGGTTGCATCAGCAGACCGTAGGCCCTAAGCCAGCCGCATCAGCACAACAGCGGCACCGCCCGCGGCGACTTGTCAAGCCAGCCCGACCAGTTACATCAGCGGGTCGTGGGCCTTACTCGCGCAGACCCTCAGGTTGGGTTTCCAGAAGCTCCTCCCTTAGCTGATGAGCGGCAGCCACCATATTTTTCAGTGCGGGGATCACCTCCTCCCAGCGGCGGGTCTTGAGGCCACAATCGGGATTAACCCAAGTTTGCTCCACAGGCAAGTGGGCCAGTCCTGTGCGCAGCTGCTGCAGGATTTGCTCAACGCTCGGCACCGCAGGGCTGTGGACATCGTAAACGCCGTTGCCCACCTGGTGACGATACCCAGCCTGGGCAATTTGCAGCAGGGTTTTGTTGTTGCTGCGGCTGTTTTCAATGGAAAGCACGTCGGCATCCAGCCGCTCAATGTGCTCGATGATGTCCCCAAACTCTGAGTAGCACATGTGGGTGTGAATCTGGGTTTCCGGCTTGGCCCCGCCGGTAGCTAGGCGAAAGGCATCCACTGCCCAGCTGAGGTATTCTGGCCAGCGTTCTTTTTTCAGAGGTAGCCCCTCCCGCAGTGCCGGCTCATCCACTTGCACCATCACCGCTCCAGCCGCTTCCAGATCTGCCACTTCGGCTCTCAAGGCCAGGGCAATCTGCAAAGCCTGCTCCCGCCGGGGAATATCAACACGGGGAAAGGACCAGTTGAGCATAGTCACTGGCCCCGTGAGCATGCCTTTCACCGGCTTTTGGGTGTGGGACTGGGCTACTTGGAATTCCCGCACTGTCATGGGTTGGGGGCGAACCACGTCGCCGTAGAGAATGGGAGGGCGCACGCAGCGGCTGCCGTAACTCTGCACCCAGCCGTGTTCAGTGAAGGCAAAGCCTTCCAGCTTCTGGGCAAAGTACTCCACCATGTCGGTGCGCTCAAATTCCCCATGCACCAACACATCCAGGCCAATCTCTTCTTGAATGCGGATGCACTTGGCAATCTCAGCGTCAATGGCTGCTTCGTACTCCGCCTGCGAAACCTCCCCTCTTTTGTACTTAGCTCGCCACTGCCGCACCTCTGGAGTTTGGGGGAAGGAGCCAATGGTGGTGGTGGGCAAAGGTGGTAGCTGAACCTGCCGACTTAGGCGCTGCTCGTAGGGCAGGAATCGCTCGAAGTCCTGGAGCTTGAGGTTGGCCAAAGCCTGGCGCACTTGGGGGTTGGGGGGGCTAAACTGCGCAAAGCTCTGCCATTGCTGCTGGATTTCCGCCTGCTGGGCAGCAGTGTCTTCGCCGTTGAGGGCTCGCGCCAGGAGAGCTACTTCGGCCAGCTTCTGTTCGGCAAAGCTGAGGACATTTCTGAGGGGTTCCGGCAACTGGGCTTCCAGAGCAGCGTCGTGGGGCACAAATTGCAACGAAGCGGAAGGCTGCACCCGTAGGTTGGGAGCTACCCCCTGCAGCTCCCGCAGGCTGGCCAAGACGGTCTCAGGCTGAACCTTCCAGACATTCCGAGCGTCCACTACGCCAGCACCTAGGATCTGGTCAGCCGGAAAGCCATAGGTTCTTACCAGATCCAGGGTGTGGCCACGGGTAAAGTCAAGGCTAATGCCGGCCACCGGCAGTTGCACCACCCAGGGGTAAGTCTCCCCCAGGTCATCGAAGTAGGTGACCAAGTGGACAGGGATCCCGGCGGTTGCCAACTGGCGGTAGCTCATTTCCACAGCTTCCCGCAGGCCACTTCCCTGGCTGGTAACCAAAATGGGATCGTGAATCTGGACTTCTGGGATCCCCAGCTGTTTTAACTCCTGGAGGAGATCCCGGTACAGAGGAAGGAGCTTTTCCAAGTCCGCCCGCAGATCCCCAGATCGCTGGCTAAGGCAGAGCAAAGTCACTGGACTGAGGACAACGGGGCTGGTGCGCTCCCCTAGGATCCCTTGGGCCCGCCGAACTCTTTCCAAAAAATCCCCAAAGTTAGGACTGGGATCGGCTTCCGGCTCAATTTCGGGTACCAAGTAGTGGTAGTTGGTGTCAAACCACTTGGTCATTTCCAAAGCCGGCAGGCCCTCCCGACCCCGCGCCATGGCAAAGTAGCGGTCTAAACCCGACAGACCTCGGAACCGAGAGGGGATCAGCCCCAGCCAGGTGGCCCAGTCCAGTACATGGTCGTAGAGAGTCTGATCCCCTACCGCAATGTGATCAATCCCAGCTTGTAGCTGAGTCTGCCAGGCTTGAGTCTCCAAATCCCAAAAGGTAGCCAGCAGAGCCTCTGACCCTAGGGCACCACTCCAAAAGCCTTCCAAAGCTTTTTTGAGCTCGCGGCGCTTGCCCATGCGGGCATACCCCAATGTCATGGTTTGTGCAGTCATGTTGTGTGCCATCCCAAATACTGAGTTTTCTAATTTTCCTGCGTTCAATTCGCCCTCAACTGGGATCCCGCCCGCCAAGGAAGAAACCGGCTGTTCCTCTCTTGCCTCTGGAACCCCAACAAAACACTGCCTTTTGCGCAAAAAAGATACTCAACGCAGCCAGCGATCGCAGTGGCTACTTGCCAGCCTACCAATTGAAGTCAGGAAGCCTGACATCTCACTCTTTCCTTCGCGTAGGCGGGCTGTAGATCTTGATAGATCTTGATAGATCTTGGTGCAACAGCACCCAAAATTTACTCTCTCCCGGCCAACTGGCTCAGAGTCTTGCTTGGGTTCTTGGACTTATTTCTACTGCTGAGGAGTACCGAAAGCTTGTGGGAGCAACGCCAGGAAAATGCTCAGGATAACGAAAGCAGAAACGAGCTAAAGCCAAGACAGTTACCATCTGTACCTCGCAGATGTTGTGAAGTTTAGAAAAACCATCGGCGGGCATTCTGACTGACACGGTTTTGGGGGACAAGACCTGGATCGGCAGCGAATGACTCTAGAGATTTGCTGCAGGACTTCTCCTAAACCGGATCACAGCTGCGGGACAGCGGCAGATTCTCACTGCTCTTTCCCCGTTTCCTCTGGCGGCTGATCCCCGTCAGAACCGATAGCTGAGCTACATCGTATCACGGAGTTCAGAGACGGGAGTAGAGTGCTTCAATCATCACCAAGCCAGCAGCCTTTGGAGCTACCAGACCTCACCTTTCACCCAGCGGTCTTGCAGGAAGTCATCGGAATCCTCTAAGCATCCTCCCCCCCTGCATTGCTCTCAAGATAAGGCAGTGGTAGCTTAGCTGCCATAAGTCTTGTCCAGGAGGCAAGGGGGTTTGCTCCTTTTTGCTGAAAAAGCGACAGATCGGGGTTTCTATGGCATCAAGCTTAAAAGTAACTGTGTGGTCTGTGGGCCTCTTCTTGCTGAGCCAGATGTGGGCTGGATGCGCTCAGAATGCTGCTGAGCGGACAGCTTTCGATCCAAAGCTAGCAGGATCCAGCGATCAAATCGTGCTGGCCATTGGAGGGGAAAGGGAAGAAGGATTTGATCCCACCCTGGGCTGGGGACGTTACGGTTCGCCTTTGTTCCAAAGCACTCTGCTGCGGCGGGACGAGAACCTTGAGATTGTAAACGACCTGGCGACTGGCTACACTGTCAGCCAAGATGGCCTAACCTGGACGGTAACCCTACGAAAGGATGCAGTCTTCTCCGATGGAAAACCTGTCACAGCAGCGGACGTGGCTTACACCTTTAACCAAGCAGCTCGGAGTGGTGGTCTGGTCGACCTAACCGCCCTAAAGGAAGCAGTAGCTATCGACACTCATACGGTGGAGCTGCGGCTGCAAAAACCCCAAAGTACTTTTGTCAACCGCCTCATCACCTTGGGTATCGTGCCTCAACATGCCCACGGGCCTGATTATGCTCGCAAACCCATTGGCTCTGGCCCCTACCGACTGGTGCAGTGGGATGAGGGGCAACAACTGATTGTGGAGGCAAATCCCTTATATTACGGCCAGACTCCTGGCATTCGGCGGCTGGTTTTCCTTTTCCTGGAGGAGGATGCAGCCTTTGCAGCAGCCCGAGCCGGACAGGTACACGTGGTTAGCGTGCCTCAGTCTTTGGCTAAGCAAACTGTTAAGGGCATGAAGCTTCACGCCATTCCCAGTGTGGATAACCGAGGGCTGATGTTCCCCTTTCCCCCTAAAACCGGTGCGACAACCCCAAAGGGATACCCCATCGGCAACGATGTGACTTCTGACTTGGCGATTCGCAAGGCGGTCAACTTCGCCATTGACCGACAGGCGCTGGTGGATGGAGTCCTAGAAGGCTACGGATCCCCTGCCTATGGCCCAGTCAGCGGTTTGCCCTGGGAAGAGCCGACCGCCAAGATTGAGGACAACAATCCAGACCTGGCCCGTCAGATTCTAGCTGAGGGAGGCTGGAGCGATAAAGATGGGGATGGGGTAGTGGAAAAAAACGGGCTGCGGGCTGAGTTCACCGTGCTCTACCCGGCCAACGACAGTATTCGCCAAGCCCTGGCCCTAGCTGTTGCAGAAATGCTGCGGCCTGTGGGCATCCGAGTCAATGTCGAGGGCAAAAGTTGGGATGACATCACTCCGCTCATGCACAGCAACGTGGTGCTGTTTGGCTGGGGCAGCCATGACCCAACTGAGGTGTACAACCTCTACCACAGCAAAGCGGCCCAGGGGGGATTTTTCAATGCCGGCTACTATGCCAACCCGTTTGTGGATCGAATGCTGGATCTGGCTATGGAGGCCCCCTCTGAAGCTGAAGCTATCCCCTTCTGGCGGGCAGCCCAGTGGGATGGAAAGCAAGGCTTTACTGCCAAAGGAGATGCAGCCTGGGCTTGGTTGGTAAACCTGGATCATACCTACTTTGTCCACGAGTGTTTGGATATAGGCCAGCCGCAGGTACAGCCTCATGGCCATGGTTGGCCAATCACAGCCAACATCACCCGTTGGAAATGGACGTGCAACTGAGGTCAGTTCTGCTGTTTCTGGCTTATAAGCTGACTCGGCTGGGGTTGCTGCTGGCGGCTGTGGCAGTCCTGACGTTTGCCCTGCTCAGCTTCTCCCCTGTTGATCCCGTACAAGCCTATGTAGGGGCCGACATGCTGCAGATCAGCCCAGCCCAACGAGACCTGATTGCCCAGCGTTGGGGGCTGGATCAGCCCATGCTGCTTCGCTTTGGGAACTGGCTTGGGCAGATGGTTCAAGGCAACTGGGGCACCTCAATGGTGTTCAATCAGCCAGTGGTGCAGGTCATTCAACAGCGGTTTGAGCTATCGCTGCCCTTACTGGCAATTGCCTGGCTGCTTTCCGGTTTCCTGGGAGTGGGGTTGGGGGTTTTGGCCGCAGCGTTTCAGGGCACTTGGGTTGACCGCGGTATTCGTCTTTACGCCTACACCCTCGCCTCTTCTCCCCCTTTCTGGGTGGCGCTGCTACTCTTGATCGCGTTTTCGGTAGAGCTGGGTCTAACACCTATCTGTTGCGCCGCGCCACCTGGCGCGTTGGCGGAGGAGGTGACTTTTTGGCAGCGCTTACACCACTTGCTCTTGCCTGCTTTCACCCTAACTTTCATCGGCGTTGCCAACATCACCTTGCACACTCGTCAGAAGCTCATTGACGTGTTGCACAGCAACTATGTGCTGTTTGCTCGTGCCCAGGGGGAAAGCCTGGCTGGGATCCTGTGGTACCACGGCTTGCGGAATATCTTGCTGCCTGCGCTGACGCTGCAATTTGCCTCCTTTGGGGAACTGTTTGGTGGCTCAGTGTTAGTGGAACAGGTGTTTGCTTATCCAGGACTGGGACAAGCAACGGTACAGGCAGCTTTGCGCAGTGATGTGCCTCTGTTGGTGGGCATTGTGTTTTTCAGCGCCTTGTTTGTCTATGCCGGCAATACCCTAGCTGACCTGTCCTACCAGATTGTCGATCCACGCATTCGCCTTGGCGGGAGGATAGGATGATCCCTTTTGCATCGCCTCGTGTTGCTGCTGCTGATGCCGATGGGGGGATGAAATTCTCAGAGTCCTCTGTCAAAGGAGAGCGCAGGCGGCAGACTCTGTGGGCAATTGGACTGTGTGCTTTTTTTTTGGTGTCTATCCTCTGCAGCGCTGGGCTTATCGGCGATACCGGACTGAGCCCGAACCTAACTCAGCGGAATCAGCCTCCTTCCCTGGCCCATCCCTTCGGCACCGACTGGCTGGGGCGGGATATGCTGGCCCGATCCTTGCACGGGATGTCCCTTAGTCTGTGGGTAGGCATGCTGGCTGCCGCCGTCAGCGTGGTGATCGCCGCTGTTTTGGGTTTGGTGGGTGGCACGGTGGGAGGCTGGGTGGATGCCTCGATCTGCTGGATGATTGACCTATGTTTCAGCCTGCCTCACCTGGTGGTGCAGATCCTTATAGCTTTTGCTGTCGGCGGCGGAGTTCGGGGAGTCATTGTTGCCGTTGCCCTCACCCACTGGCCCAGCCTAGCGCGCCTGGTGCGGGCCGAGGTGTTACAGGTCAGCAGTTCTGACTATGTCCAGAGTTCTTACCGACTGGGCCGCTCTTCCCTCTGGGTTGCCCGCTACCATATGATGCCTCACATTTTGCCCCAGCTCCTAGTGGGACTTATTCTGCTGTTTCCCCACGCCATTTTGCACGAAGCAGCCCTCTCATTCATTGGGGTAGGTATTTCGCCGCACCTACCGGCCATCGGCATTATTCTGGCCGAATCCATGCGCCACCTCTCCACCGGCTACTGGTGGCTGGGGGTTATGCCTGGACTGCTGCTGCTGCTGTCGGTCAAGGCTTTTGACTGGCTGGGAGAAAACCTGCAGGCCCTTCTCAATCCGCGTACGGCTCAGGAGTAGGGAAATGTTGGTGGTCTCCGGCCTAAACATTAGGTTCAGCCGATACGAGCGGGGGCTGCGCCGCCGCTACCTTCAGGTGATTACAGATCTGGATCTGGAGGTTAAGGCAGGGGAGGTGGTGGCAGTGGTGGGGGCCAGCGGATCGGGCAAAAGTTTGCTGGCCCATGCCCTCTTGGGTCTTTTGCCAGAGAACGCTACCCTGCGCGGTACTCTCCTATTTCAGGGGCAGCCCTTGACCCCTGAGCGGTGTAGGCAACTGCGCGGCAAGGCCATTGCTCTCATCCCCCAGTCTGTGGACTACCTGGATCCCCTCATGCAAGTAGGATCCCAGGTACAGCGGGTAGCTCGGCTCAGCGGTGCCTCCCAAGGCGAGGCCCGTAGAGCAGTGAGCCGCATCTTTGCCCGCTATAGCTTGCCGCCGGGAACAGAGGGCCTCTACCCTTTCCAGCTCTCCGGAGGCATGGCACGGCGGGTGCTGGTATCGACGGCGGCAGTTAGCAGAGCCAAGCTGGTGATAGCCGACGAGCCCACGCCAGGCTTGGACGCGGAGGTGGTGGCTGAGACCCTTGCCCATCTGCGGGAGCTGGCCCAGGAGGGCCGAGGCGTTATGTTGATTACACACGATATTCAGGCGGCGTTGTCGGTGGCAGATCGAGTGGCAGTCTTCTATGCGGGCACTACAGTCGAGTTGGCCTCGGCTCAGGATTTCGAAAGGGGAAACTTGCGCCACCCCTACACTCAAGCTCTGTGGCGATCCCTGCCGCAAAATGAGTTTGCTCCCCTGCCGGGCAACCAGCCTGACCCTGAGGCACTGCCTGCGGGTTGTTTGTTTGGGGATCGCTGCCCCTGGGCAAGTGAAATCTGTCGAGCTGAGCATCCGCCTCTGCGGGCGGTTGGAGGAGGGTGGGTGAGGTGTATCCATGCTCAAGGGTGAGCATCTCTGGTTTCGCTATGGACGGCATCTGCCTTGGGTGGTGCAAGATCAGACCCTTCAAGTAGAACTTGGGGAAGTCGTAGGGCTGATGGCTCCCTCTGGTTTTGGCAAAACTACTCTGGCCAAGTTGCTGGCGGGCTACCTTACCCCCAGCCAAGGTCGGGTGAGTGTGACAGGGCAGCCTTTGCCTCGGCGAGGGTACTGCCCAGTGCAGCTTGTCTTTCAACATCCAGAGCAGGCCGTTAACCCCCACTGGCGCATAGCTCAGGTCTTGCGGGAAGGGCCTCCTCCCCAGCCAGAGGTTCTCCACACCTTAGGCATTTCCCCCAGTTGGCTCAACCGCTATCCCCATGAGCTAAGCGGGGGAGAATTGCAGCGGGTTGTCATCGCCCGGGTTCTCAACCCACAAACTCGCTATTTGATTGCAGATGAGATGACAGCCATGCTCGACGCCAATACCCAAGCCCTGATCTGGCAAGCTGTCTTGGCCTATGGGCGGGCACATCAGATGGGGCTTTTGGTCATCAGTCATGATCGCTTTCTCCTGGAACGGCTCTGCAGCCGCTACGTCATCATGACCAGCCATGACCCCTATCTGGTGGAGCGGGCCGGCCACCGGGTGGTGCGCATGGAGGGAGGGCGCCTGTATGATCTGCGCTGAGGGGCTGCCGGGATCCCTATTTTGCTCTCCACAGGCTCTGTTGAGCTCCAGGGGGCAAGGGTCTGAGCCCATTGATTGTTGGACGGTGAATAGCATGCAATCTCTCTCCCGACTTCTCAATAAAATTCGCTACCTCCTACAGGAGACTTTTTTGGGGTTGCGGCGGGGGGGCTGGCTGAACTGGGCCGCGGTGAGCACCCTGCTGGTGTTGCTGTTCTTGGTGGGGATCGGCGTTGAGCTGTCCTGGGGTGTGGATGCAACGGTGCAGTCTCTGGGAGGACAACTGGAGATCTCCGTCTATCTGGAGCCGGAACGGCAGGGGGTGGAGCTGCAACCCCAGGTCGCCCAACTGCCTCATGTGGCCGAGGTGAAGGTCATCACCAAAGACCAGGCTTGGCGCAACCTTTTGCTGGAAATGGGGATCCAAGACGAGGCGGCCATGGAAACCCAGTTGGGGGAGAACCCCTTGGTGGATGCTCTGCGGGTTAAGGCGGATTCCACCGAAGCCTTGGGGGAAGTGGCGGAGCAGATTCGCCAACTGGAAGGGGTGGATGAGGTCTACTACGGCGACCGCATTGTGGAGCAACTGGCCCAGCTCCAGGACATGCTACGGCTGGGATCCCTGACCATTACCGGCGTGTTGGCCCTGACAGCGGTGGCAGTCATCACCACCACCATTCGCCTGATCGTCATGGCGCGGCGGCGGGAGATCGAGGTGATGCAATTGGTGGGGGCGACGGCAGCCTGGATTTACTTGCCCTTTATTTTGCAAGGGTGCCTGTTTGGGGTGATCAGCGCAGTGGGAGCTTGGGGATTGATCTTGGGATCCCAGCAGTTGCTGCAGGAGCTGCTGGAGCAGTTGATTGCCTTGCCCTTCCTCAAGGTGATGCAGGCAGATCGCAGCCAACCGGAGTTTTGGCTCTTGCCGTCGATGTTGTTGGGGATGGGGGTTTTTCTGGGCACCACCAGCAGCTTGATCGCGGTGCGCAAGTCGGCAGGGCGATGAGCTGGAGGCGATGCTGAGGAAAGCCCTGGATATTCCAATCTGAGGATCGCCATAGGATAAGATGATGAACTCTACTTCCCTGGCTTTCCAAGATCTGGCCGCCATGAACCCATTGCCTCCTCCCGCCCACCCGTACCAGTTCCGCGCTTTGGGCCTGATTAAGGGATCCCTGAAATCGATCCCCAAGACTTATGCGCAGGCAACCTTGGTTGCCTCTGACGGAGCAGAATATCCGGCTACCCCCGGACGCGCCGAGCTTCTCGGCCCCTTCGAGCACTGCATCAAGAGCGGCCATACCTACTGGTACTACGTGCAGCCGCAGCCGCGTTCAGGGGGGGCTTTGGGCTTGAGCATCATCCGCATCCTGGCCCTGCCGGAAGAGGAGCAAGACCCAGAGTGGGAAGAAGAACCGTTTTTGCCTGCCCCTGAGGACACAGAGGAAGGCTTTAACATCCGCGGCATTGTCGAGCCCCACGATGGCTTTGTTGAGGTGACCGTGCGGCGCAAGCCCCAGGGAACCAAGCAATTTGCTCCTCTGCAATTGCGCTTGGAAGGGTTCTTGCCCGGAGCTGTGGCGGGCGAGTTTTGGGATCTGTTGGCAGAGCGAGAGGGCAACAAACTGCTGTTGGTGGATGGTACCCGCCTGTTGACCGCAGTAGCCTAGCTATCTAGATTGGCCCTGCTTGAGAACCTTAAAATAAACCAAAGAGCTTCCCAACCGATGGTGTCTGCTGCCGGCTTGTCCCAACGGGTCGCCCATCTATCCCCTTCCCCCACGCTATCCATTTCGGCTCTGGCTAAAGCCATGCAGGCAGAGGGGCTGGATGTGTGTAGCTTGAGCGCAGGCGAGCCGGATTTCGATACACCTGACCACATTCGGGCCGCGGCCATCCGTGCTCTGGAAGAGGGCAAAACCCGTTACGGCCCCACCGCTGGGATCCCCGCTCTTCGCCAAGCAGTGGCCGACAAGCTGCGGCAGGAAAACGGCCTGGAGTTCAGCCACGACCAAATCCTGATCAGCAACGGCGGCAAGCAAACCCTGTTTAACCTGGCCATGGTGCTGCTGGATCCCGGCGATGAAGTGATCCTGCCTGTTCCCTACTGGGTCAGCTACCCCGAAATTGCCATTTTGGCAGGGGCAAAGGTTGTGCAGGTGCAGACGGAAGAGGCCCAGGGGTTCAAGCTCACCGCCGCCCAACTGCGCCAGGCCCTCACCCCCCGCAGCAAGCTGCTGATTCTCAACTCGCCGGCCAACCCCACCGGAGCCGTTTACCACCAGCACGAGCTGGCAGCTCTGGCAGAGGTGATCCTCTCCGCCCCCCATCTGTACGTGATCTGCGACGAGATCTACGAAAAGCTGGTTTATGGACAAGCCCGCCACATCAGCCTGGGATCCCTTTGCCCTGACTTGATGCCGCGCCTGATTCTCAGCAGTGGCTTTGCCAAAGCCTACGCCATGACCGGCTGGCGGGTGGGCTACTTGGCCGGGCCCAAGCCCATCATTGAGGCGGCCATCAACCTGCAAAGCCACAGCACCTCCAATGTGTGTACCTTCGCCCAGTACGGCGCTCTGGAAGCCCTGACCAGCCCCCTATCGGCAGCGGCTGTGGAAAAAATGCGCCAAGAATTCTGGCAGCGGCGAGATCTGATGCTGGACGGGATCCGCACCTTGCCGGGGGTGACTTGCCCGGAGCCAGAAGGTGCATTTTATGTGTTTGTCAACATCGGCCAAACCGGGTTAAGTTCGGTGGAGTTTTGCCGGCAGCTGCTCAAGGAACACCACGTGGCTGCTGTGCCGGGGGTAGCCTTTGGGGCAGATTCCTACATTCGCCTTTCCTATGCTGCCGATCGCACCACCCTCGAAAAAGGGCTGCAGCGGCTGCACCGGTTTGTGTCTTCCCTGTAAACTACCCGGCTCCGACCGCTAAGCGGTACGGAGCGGGCTTTCAGTAGCCCTGAGCCTGTTCTGCTCTACCAGAGAACAAAACAAGCCCGGACCTCTAGGCTGGTTTACGACAGCCCCCAAGAGCGCAATCACATTCGCACCATTCAAATCCGCATCCCCTTCCCATCCACAATGCCCACACTTGAACGACTTGCCACTGCGGTAGGATTGCGCAGGATCGGGATGGATATGCAAACACTTGTGGCAGGTCTGCGACGTGTAAGCAGGCGGCACAAGAACCAGAGAAACCCCTGCAACCCTCGCCTTGTATTCCAGAAACTGACGTAGTTGGTAGAACGCCCAACTGTTGGCCCTGCGCCTTTCGGTTTTGCTGCGGGGTTGTTGATTGACCCTTTCCCGGATCCCTGTCAAGTCTTCCAGAGCAATAGCGCTGTTTGTGGTCTTTGCCCTAGAGACAATAGCTTTGGAGATGCGATGATTGACCCACGCCTGAAAGCGTCTCTCCTTGCCAGACAGCCGTTGCAACAGTTCTCTGCATCTGCGCCGCGAACTGCGTGTGCCCTTACTGGCTTTGCGTTGGAGTACCGCCCTCAACCGGGAGTAGCGGTCGCGGACTCTGCTCAACTGCTGTCCATTCCAGTGATCTCCTTCCGATGTATGAGCAATATCCGTCCTGCTCAAATCCACCCCGATCACCTTGTCGGTATCTTGTTGTTTAGGTGTTTTTTCCTCTACGCAAATCTGGATGTAGTAGGAGCCATCTTTGCGCTTGACCAGCGTGGCAGCTTTTGGGTTGGAACCAGCCAGCATCCCACGCTGGTAGTTGCCAATGGCCAGTTCAAAGCGTTCTCTCCCTTCCACCGTGGTCAGCGACACCGTCCAGTCTTTTTGACGGAACGAAAAGATGCGAGCGTCGTAGGTAACAAAGCCGCTCTTAAACTCCTTGACGGGACGCTTTTTCTGCTTAGCCACTTTGCGGGAACCCGCTACCCGTCTGCACACCTGTTGAGCCAAGTTACTGGACAAGCCAAACCGGGCTCGAATCTCGTAGTAGCAAAGGGATTGGAGTTTGACTGCGTTGACTACTTTTTCTGGTGTGTTTTGGTTGACCCAGTTCAATGCCTGTACAAAGGCATCCATCGTCGCGTCCAATTTGGCGGCTTGCGACGGGGACACCTTGAGCTTACAGGATATGGTCAGGACTTGGCTCATAAGTTCATTGTACTTCATCAAAGCGCATTCCTCCCGACACCGACCCTACGGGTACAGTGCGGGGCTCCTGCGATTTCTAGCTGAAAAGCCAGCCGAGCTTTTGCCCCCTGCTACTGCTTGCACCGACAATGGGGTTCGCCGCAATGGCACCCCCAATGGGCAGGGTGCCCAGTCGGATCCCCGCGAGGCTCTGGATGCACAACTGGGCCTGCAAAAGCTTACCCTCAAATGGTCTGCCGAGAGGGTGGAAAAGCTGGGATCCCTGGAAAGCGCCACCGGGCTACCGGGCGAGATTTTGCTGGAAGTCCTGCTGGATCATTGGGAACAATTGCCCAAGCCCTTGCAGCAAGATTGCCTCCTGCAAGCCCACCGCATTCGCGTCGAGCGGCTGGTGATCAGCCAAAACTTCACCATTGCCACGATTGAGCAACTGCTCTTCACGTCAGCGTTGCGCAACAACAACGAGCAGCATCTGCTTTGAGTTCTGGCTGGTTGGCCTGGGAAATTCCCCCTCAAGATCTCCGCCAGTATGCCAGACAACAGGGATCCCTGTTCCTGTGCTAGGGTCAAAATGGTTCTGTTGGCTTTTCGCGCTTTTCGGCCTGTGCTCTCTCCCCCTCGCTACCTGGCGGCAACCCAACCTCATTATTCTCAAGCGTATTTCCCACTGATTTTCTATTTTTTCCTTCTCCGTATTTCTCCCATCCTTTAGGGGACAACATCGCGGCGGAATCTTCTTTAAGGCGACCAGGTTGTAGTGGAGCGGCAACAGTTGATGAAAGAACTTGATTTGGCCAAAGCTGTAGAGCAACGGCGCACCTTTGCCATTATTTCCCATCCCGATGCGGGGAAGACCACCCTCACCGAAAAGCTGCTGTTGTACGGGGGGGCTATTCAAGAAGCGGGAGCTGTGAAGGCCCGTCGGGCGCAAAAGCGGGCCACTTCCGACTGGATGGAACTGGAAAAGCAGCGGGGTATTTCCATCACCTCTACCGTCCTGCAATTTGATTACCGCAACATTCGTCTCAATCTGCTGGATACTCCCGGCCACCAGGACTTCAGCGAAGACACCTATCGCACCCTGGCAGCGGCTGACAATGCCGTGATGCTGGAAGATGCCGGCAAAGGGTTGGAAACCCAGACCCGCAAGCTGTTTGAAGTGTGTCAGATGCGGGGGCTGCCGATTTTTACCTTTATCAACAAGATGGATCGCCCAAGTCGGGATCCCTTGGAGCTGATGGATGAAATTGAGACAGAACTGGGCCTCAAGCCCTATCCTGTCAACTGGCCAATTGGCTCAGGCGAGCGGTTTACTGCGCTATTTGACCGCCGAACTCAGGAGTTTCATTTCTTTGAGCGGGTATCTGGGGGGCGGCTAAGAGTTCAAGATACCGTCATTAAACTTGGGGATCCGCAAATTGAGGAGTTGATCGACAAGGACTTGTATTACCAATTCAAGGAAGAGCTGGAACTGCTGGATGGTCTCATGCCCACCTTGGATCTAAAACAGGTGCATTCTGGCAAACAAACCCCGGTCTTTTTCGGCAGTGCCATGACCAATTTTGGGGTGGAGCTTTTCCTCAATGCATTTTTGGAGTATTCCTTACCGCCAATGCCTCACGAGAGCACTGCTGGGCTAATCCCGCCCGAACATCCTGAGTTTACGGGCTTCGTCTTTAAACTGCAGGCCAACATGGATCCCCGCCATCGGGATCGCGTTGCTTTTGTGCGCATCTGTTCCGGCAAGTTTGAGAAGGATATGGTGGTCAACCATGCCCGCCTCAATCGTCCCATTCGCCTATCTTATCCCCAGAAGTTGTTTGCTCAAGAGCGCATCTCCATCGATGAAGCTTACCCTGGGGATGTGATCGGCCTGAATAATCCCGGCATCTTCACCATTGGGGATACCATCTACACCGGCCCGAAGCTGCGCTACGCCGGGATCCCTAGCTTTTCTCCTGAGCTGTTTGCCTACTTGAAGAATCCCAATCCTTCCAAGTTTAAGCAGTTCCAGAAAGGGGTAGCGGAACTGCGGGAAGAAGGGGCTGTACAAATCATGTACTCTATCGACGATTCCAAACGGGATCCGATTGTGGCAGCGGTGGGCCAGTTGCAGTTTGAGGTTTTGCAGTACCGCCTTGAAAGTGAATACAACGTCGAAACCCGACTGGAGATGTTGCCCTACACCCTGGCTCGCTGGGTCGAGAATGGCTGGAAGGCGCTGGAGAACATCCCCAGCTTGTTTAACACCCTCATTGTCAAAGATATTCAAGACAGGCCCGTTCTTTTGTTTAAGAATGAGTGGACTTTGCAGCAGTTTGTTGCCAGCAACCCCAAAATCAAGCTCAGCAAAATTGCCCCTATCTCGGATCTCGGCCCAGAATTGGGTGACGGCCAATAGATCAACCTAAGAGAATCTTTCTCCGGGGGGCCTCAGGTTTCGATATTCAACTGAGATGCCATCGGTCTCCACAGTAGCTGTGTTGACATTCTTGGATTTCTGAGCAAACCCTTCATGCAGATCGCAGGAATTCTCACATCTTTTTCGTGCATCTTCTAGGGCTTGAGTGAGTGAACCATGCCTTCTTTCCCCAATATGGGATCCACTTCTCCTCGCTTTAGCTCTGCCCTCAGTGCTTGTGCGCCACTTTGCGAACGCTCCTTGTGGGGACTGGATCCGCAAGCCGTTTTTTTGAATCACGGCTCCTATGGCGCGACCCCGAAAAAGGTGTTGCAGGCCCAGAGTGCATGGCGGGAACGCCTGGAGGCTCAGCCGGTGCAGTTTATGGGAGAGGAACTTCCCCGAGCTTTACGGGCGGCAGCAGCAGAACTGGCCCATTTCGTCGGGGCCGAACCCGAAAATTTGGTGTTTGTGGAAAATGCCACCAGCGGGGTCAATGCCGTTTTGCGCTCGCTGCGGTTCCGGCCAGGGGATCAGATCGCCTGCACCAACCACGGCTACGGGGCTGTTCGTCAGGCGCTACAGTATGTCTATGCCCAGTGGGGAGCCATCCCGGTTGAGGCGCAGATCCCTTTTCCCATTGCAGGGCCGGAGCAGGTTATCGCCGCCTTCGAGACTATCCTCACCCCCCAAACCCGTTTGGCGGTCTTGGATCACCTCACCTCGCCTACGGCTCTGATCTACCCCCTGCCTGAGCTGATCGGCCTCTGTCGGGAGCGCGGGATCCCAGTTTTGGTGGATGGCGCCCATGCCCCTGGGGTTCTCCCCTTGGAGTTGGAAAGGCTGGGGGCCGATTGGTACACCGGCAATGCCCACAAGTGGCTGTTTGCCCCGAAAGGCTGTGCTTTTTTGTGGGTGGCCCCCCACCGACAGGCCCAAACCCATCCTACGGTGATCTCCCACGGCTTTGGGCAAGGGTTCACAGCCGAGTTCGACTGGGTGGGCACACGGGATCCCAGCGCTTGGTTGGCCGTTTCAGCAGCCCTGGCGTTTATCCAGGAGGTGGGGCTAGACAATATCCGTCAGCACAACCACACTCTGCTGCTGCAGGCGCGGCAGTTGCTTTTGGAGACTCTTGAAGGGATCCCGCCCGCCCCTGAAGAAATGTTGGGCTTTATGGCCACCCTACCCTTGCCGCCCTTCTGGCAACAGGGGATCCCTGAGCTGCCTCTTGGGAAGCGCGCCCGTCGCCTGCACGATTACCTGTGGCACACGTACCGCATTGAGGTTCCGATCATCCCCTTCGCCGGGCAGCTTTGGGTACGCATCTCGGCTCAGGTCTACAACCATTTGGCAGAGTACGAACAGTTGGCGCTGGCCTTGCAGCGTCCGCCGCAGAGTTTTCCCGGTTGAACAGACTTCACGACATTGCAAGTATGGTTGTTTCGCCTACCGGTAACCTGCAAACTTAGAGAGGCAAAGCGCTTTCCCTTGGGTTGGGTCTGCTCGAAGAGTTCGGCTAGAGTCAGATCAGTGGCTGTATTAACGTCTCGGCGGATCCCCATGCTCTCTCTGGCTGCAACTGAACCGCATCTGAGTCCCATCGATCTGGATCGCCTGCTCACCCCTGAGATTCAGCGGCCGGCCCGCTACTTGGGCAAAGAGTTCGGTGCCGTCCACCGTCCTTGGGATTCGGCGCGGGTGCGTTGGGTGCTGAGCTATCCAGAGCTGTACGAGGTGGGAGCTTCCAACCTGGGCCACCTCATCCTCTACAACATCCTCAACGCTCAGCCGGATCAACTGTGTGACCGCACCTACTTGCCAGGCCCGGATCTGGCTGCCCGCCTGCGGCAGTTGGGGATCCCGCTGTTTGCCGTGGAGTCCCGCCGCCCTCTGCGCGCCTTTCACATCATCGGCTTCAGCCTGGCCTACGAGCTGGGGGGCACCAACATTCTGGAGATGCTGGATCTGGCCGGGATCCCGCTCAGGTGGTCGGAACGGCAACCCTTCACCCCGGAAGAGTGCCCTCTGATCTTTGCCGGTGGGCCAACCGCCACTTCCAACCCGGAGCCCTTTGCCGACTTTTTCGATTTCTTCGTCTTCGGAGATGGGGAAGAGGTGCTACCGGAGATCGGCAGGGTGTTGGCCGGATCCCTGTCCAAGCCCCGCCGAGAGGTCTTGCTGGAGCTGGCGCAGGTGCCGGGGGTGTACGTGCCCCAGTTTTACGAAGGGATCCCGCCTCGACCCATTGTGCCTGGGGTGCCGGAGCGCGTCCGCCGTCGGGTGGCCCTGCCTCAACCCCAATACTCCGTCGGCCTGGTGCCTTTGGTGGAAACCGTCCACGACCGCCTGGTGATGGAAGTGCGGCGGGGCTGCACACGGGGCTGCCGATTTTGCCAGCCGGGAATGCTTACCCGCCCAGCGCGGGATGTGGATCCGGAAGCAGTGGTGGAGGCTGTGGTGCAGGGCTTGCGGAGAACAGGTTACAACGAATTTTCCCTCTCTTCTCTCAGTTGCTCCGACTACCTTTCCCTGCCGGCGGTGGGAGCGGAGCTGCACAACCGTCTCCTCAGAGAACACATTGCCCTTTCCCTGCCCAGCCAGCGGGTGGATCGCTTTGATGAGCAAATTGCCGCCATCATGAAGGGATCCCGCCGCTCCGGCCTCACCTTTGCCCCCGAAGCTGGCACCCAAAGGCTGCGGGACATCATCAACAAGGGCCTTACTGATGCCGACTTGATTCGCGGCATTCGCACCGCCGTCCAAGAGGGCTGGGACAAAATCAAGCTCTACTTCATGATTGGGCTGCCCGGCGAGACCGACGCCGATGTCCTGGGGATCGCCCGCACCGTCCAGATGCTGCAGCGAGAATGCGCTGCGGTAGGCCGCAAGCGGGTGGAGTTTACCCTCACCCTCTCCAACTTCACCCCCAAGCCCCACACCCCCTTCCAGTGGCACCGGGTAGACTATGCCGACGTGCAGCGGAAGCAGGCCCTGCTGCAGAAGGAGCTGCGCCGGCTACGGGGAGTCAAGGCCCACTTCACCGATATCCGCTTCAGCATCCTGGAAGACTTCATCGGCAAAGGGGATCGTTCCCTAGGCCGCATGATCGAGCGGGCTTGGCGGGCCGGTGCCGGCATGGATGCCTGGTGGGAAAGCATCGACACCGCCTATGCTGCCTGGGTGAGGGCCTACTGCGGCGAAGAGGTGGATCCTGCCGCCGATCCGGTCGCCCTCTGCGCCCATCTCCCCATCCGGGAATTGGGCCTGGAGGATCCCTTGCCCTGGGATCACATCGATACCGGCATTGACAAGAAATGGCTGCAAAAAGACTACCGCCGCGCCCTGGAAGCCCTCACCGTGGAAGACTGCTCCTTCGAGGGCTGCTCCGCCTGCGGCATCTGCGGCCCCGGCTTCGGCCACAACATCGTCATTCCCCCTCCGCCCGTCCCGCCCCTGCAGAGCAAACCCACCCCCACCCCGGATCCCCTGGAGCCGGAGCCACCTGCCCAGCGTTTCCGCATCACCTACGGCAAAACCGGGGATCTGCGCTGGCTGGGCCACCTGGATCTCATGCGCCTGTGGGAACGGGCCTGTCGGCGAGCGGGGTTACCTCTGGCCTTCAGCGGCGGCTACCACCCCATGCCCCGCCTGGCCAACGCCAACGCTCTGCCCATTGGCCAGGAAGGCTATGGCGAAATCCTGGATCTGGAGCTGCTGGATCGGCCTGAAGGTCCTCTGACGCCTGAGAAACTGCGCGCCCTTCTGAGCGAACAGCTGCCCCCGGAGATCCCCATCCAAGCCGTCCAAGAAATTAGCCTTCGGGATCCCTCGGCCACCGCAGCCGTTTACGCCGCCGAATATCAGCTTACGGTGAGCTGCGAGTTGCCCAAAGCCATTTGCGTCAGCGGGATGGAGTCCTCTTGGCCCGCCTGGGTTACCCAGATTCTGGATGCGCAGGAAATCTGGATTGAAAAAACCTCCAAGTCTGGCAAGTCCTCTCCCTTCAATGCCCGCGCCCTGCTGTACTACCTAGAGTTTCAGGGCTTGACCCCTGAGGGCAGTGCCCGCCTCCTTTACCGGGGCAGTTGCCGCAACGACGGCGCCTACCTGAGGCCCACCCATCTGGTTCAAATGGCCGAGTCATTGGGGTTGCCCCGCTGGACATTGCAGACGGCAAAGCGGCTGCGTCTGTTGTGGGAGAACCCCCTCTCCGATCAAGATTGAGGACTTCCCACGAGAGCGGCTAAACCCAAGGGATCCGATGGCCAAGCGGCCATCTAGGCTGAAGGATCCCACAAGCGCTATAATGCTGCTATTGCTGGCTCCTGTCGCTGTGGGGCTCGCCAGGCATCAACTTGACCAAAGGCGGGGTGAGCAGCAGGCAAAAGCTGGGCCGGATTTTGGAATGGAGACACTCTTAACTCAGTACCCAGGGCAGGTAACAGGCGTGATGGGGTCGAGTCGATAGGCGCAACAAAAAGGTGTGCTCCTTCGACCTAGCCCAGATCTCAATCTTACCCTGAGAAGGTGCTTCTTTCCCCGTGCAAACCCTGCCTTGTTGTGGACTCGGGCTAGGCCGCACAACTGGGGTTCTGCGATGGGCCAGCCTCCAATCTCCCGGAGCGGAGCCGTCTTGCTTTCTGAGCCTATTCAATAATCTCCATGCAAACCTCACCCCATCCATTCATCTCATCCGATGAGCTTTTATCCCCACAGCAGAAGCCCCCTGCTGTACCCACCAAGGCCAGCATTGGGCAGTTTACATAACTCGCCTCACCCATTGGAGAGCAAACAAAGCCAAGCGTCAAAGCAGAGCTGAGGGTAATGGACACCCCCATGATGAGTCAATCCTGGTCAAAGAAACTTAAGCGGATCCCGGCAAAAGAACAACACCTCGCCAGAACGAGGGTTCAATCCGTAACCGCGTGCCCTTGGGCCGGGGAGGGAAGTTAATGCCCAGGCAGATTGTCATTGCCGAGCAACATCGCGTGGCAGCCGTCTTCGCCGAAGATCAAGTGCAGGAGCTGATCGTCGCCAGCGGCGCTCACCAAGTGGGAGACGTTTACGTCGGAATCATCGAGAACGTTCTGCCCAGCATCGATGCCGCTTTCGTCAACATCGGCCCTGCAGAGCGCAATGGGTTTATCCACGTCAGCGACCTGGGCCCGCTGCGCCTCAAGCGAAGTCATGCCTCGATTTCTGAGCTGGTCTTGCCGCAGCAAAAGGTGCTGGTACAGGTGATGAAAGAGCCCACCGGCAACAAAGGGCCAAGGCTTACCGGAGATTTGGCCTTTCCAGGGCGGTATTTGGTGTTGCGACCCTACGGAAAAGGCGTTCATCTGTCCCGCCGCATCGAGGATCGAGAAGAACGCAACCGTTTGAAGTCGCTGGCCATTTTGATTAAACCCCCGCAGATGGGCCTGTTGGTGCGCACCGAAGCGGAAGGTGTGTCCGAAGAAGCGATGATCGACGACCTGGAGCAATTGAAGAAACTCTGGGAAGATATTCAACAGCAGTATCAGGCAGCACGGGGGCCGGGGCTACTCAACCGGGATGACGACTTTATTCAGCGGGTGCTGCGGGATGTTTACTCCGACGATGTGAACCGTATTGTGACCGACTCTGCGGCAGGAGCGAAGCGAGTCCGTAGCTATCTGCAGGGCTGGAACAAGGGCCAAATGCCCCCTGGTGTCGTTGTCGATGCCCACCGCGAGCCCACCCCCATTCTGGAGTATTTTCGGGTCAACGCGGTTATTCGGCAGGCGCTGCGGCCACGGGTGGATCTGCCCTCTGGCGGCTACATCATCATCGAGCCCACCGAGGCCCTGACGGTGATCGATGTCAACTCGGGCTCCTTCACTCAATCGGCCACTTCTCGGGAGACAGTGCTGTGGACAAACTGTGAGGCGGCTACCGAGATTGCCCGCCAATTGAGGCTGCGCAATATTGCCGGTGTGATCGTGGTGGATTTTATCGATATGGATTCCCGCCGCGACCAGTTGCTGGTTCTGGAGCATTTTAATAAGGCTCTCTCCAGCGACAAAGCCCGCCCACAGGTGGTCCAACTGTCGGAATTGGGGCTGGTGGAGCTCACCCGCAAACGGCAGGGGCAAAGCCTTTACGAGATCTTCGGCTATTCTTGCCCCACCTGTGAGGGGCTGGGGATCCTGGCCCGCTTGCCGGGGGCCGAGCCGGGACATCTCTTGACGATAGAAAGCGGCCTGACGGTAACGCTGCCCACCGAGGTGGAAGAAGGGGATGAGGAAGACGCCGGCCCGATCCTGCCCCGCGATGGCAACTCCCAACGGGCGCGCCTGCGAGTGGGAAGCGATGGGCTGTCTCGAGGCGATAGCCGTGCGCTGCTGCGGCGGTCGCGATCTGCCCCCGGACAACGACGCCCCAGCCCGGATCCCTTTTCGCCCTTTGCCACCCCGGTCGATCTGGAAGAGGAGCCACGGGTTGAAACAGGACGCAAGCGTCCCCGAGAAGACTGGGGGGATCCCCGCACCGGCCAGCGCCTCGTTACGCGGAGCCCAGATACTCCTGCAGACGAGGAAACCCCGGAGCCGCTTGGGGACGATCTCTTGCAACCGGCAGGGGGCGGAGCAGACCCAAAGCGTCGAGAGCCCCGCCGTTCTGGCCGTGGGGAAGAGGCAGAATCCACCGCACGCAAAGACCACGCTCCCCCAGCCCGCACCGTTCGCGCCAGCGGGACGGAGTCCTCAGAAGGCCGTCCGGCCCCGGTACGGCAAACGGTCACCGTGGAGATGACCCCGCTGCAACAACGGGTCTACTCGGAGCTGGGGCTGTCGCCGCTGTTGCTCCTTGACCAGCCGCCGCCTTGGGGCCGAGACACGGCGGTTAGGGTGGTTCTGCCGGGAACCCTAGAGGCGGAAAGTCCGCCCAGGATGGAGACTGAGGCAACTTCTCAGACAGAGGAGTTTACACCCGAACCGGATGCCTTGCAGGAGAAGGAGCCGCTGGATACCGTTTCTCCACCCGAACCCTCGGAACCCGAAATCTCCTCTGCTGAATCGTTCCCGTCAGCCGTGCAGAGCAGCTTGGCCGAGCCAGCCGCGGAACTGGGGATTAGCCCTGCCCAGCAATCTCCGGCAGCCTCTAGGCGACGGCGCTCCCGCAGCAGTTAGCCGCCGCTCCCAAGCTCAGGGGCAGGCATGGGGATATGGCAATGCGAACAAAGCCCAGTTTGGTTTGGGAGGGATCCCTTTGGCAGCAGGGGATCCTGCGGGTGGCGGGGGTGGATGAGGTGGGGCGGGGGGCCCTGGCCGGGCCGGTAGTGGCAGCGGCGGTGATTTTGCCCGCCCAGATGGATCCCAAAGAACTGGAGGGAGTGAGGGATTCCAAACAACTGCGTCCGCAGCAACGCGCTCAATGGG
The DNA here is from genome assembly GCF_054060065.1 of Thermostichus sp. MS-CIW-37. NCBI lineage: Bacteria > Bacillati > Cyanobacteriota > Cyanophyceae > Thermostichales > Thermostichaceae > Thermostichus > Thermostichus sp. MS-CIW-37. Next base: position 33,456 of record NZ_JBSSCV010000021.1, read on the forward strand.
CGGAACGGATTCGGCAGGTGGCCCTGGCCGTGGGTATTGGCAGTGCCTCTGCTGCTGAGATCGACCGGCTCAACATTCGACGGGCCACGGTGCTGGCCATGCAGCGGGCTTTGGCCGAGTTAGATCCCATCGACCACATTTTGGTGGATGGATTGCCGCTGGCCGAGCTGGGATCCCGGCAAACAGCCCTGGTCAAGGGGGATCACATCAGCCTCTCCATTGCCGCTGCTTCAGTTGTGGCCAAAGTCTGGCGAGATGCCTTGATGCAGAGCTGGGATCGGCAGTACCCCGGCTACGGCTGGCGCACCAACGCTGGCTATGGCACGCGGGAGCACCGACTGGCGTTGCAGAACTTGGGGCCCACCCCGCAGCACCGCCGCAGCTTTGCCCCCTTGGCAGAACTGAAAGTCAGCAGATATGATGGTTAATGCAGTTGCATTGCCCACGTAGCTCAGTGGACTAGAGCACTGGGTTCCGGTCCCAGGTGTCGGAGGTTCGAATCCTTTCGTGGGCGTCTTCAGGCATATAAGCTCAGCCATATAAGTGGGCAACATACTCTCCGTACCCGTTGTAGGGCAAGGTGGGAACGATTTGCCACTGGGAACGGGATCCGAAACCGATCAAGACTTCCTGCTCCTGTGACCAGCGGGGGTGGGGCACCCTAGGATCCACATTGGCCTCAAATCCATACTCCTCAGGGGCGAGGGTATTCCAAAACGTAGAGGGTTGATGATCCAAAAGCTCGATTTTGACGATGGATTTTCCCCCCTTAAAGCCATACTTCCAGGGAACTACCATGCGAATTGGCGCTCCGTGCTGTTTGGGCAACGGCTTGCCATAAACGCCGAGGGCAAAAAAGGCCAACTCGTTGGCCATTTCCTCGATCCGCAACCCTTCCGTGTAGGGCCAAGGCAAGTTGGGGGGCCAGATTGGGCCAGGCATAATTTCCGGATCGTAAAAGGAAGTGAAGCGGACAAATCGAGCCGTCGGCAAAGGATCCACCCGTTCCAGCAACAGCCGCATCGGAAAGCCCAACCACGGCACCACCATCGCCCAGGCTTCCACACAGCGAAAGCGATAGATGCGCTCTTCGAGGGGGAAGTTAAACAGATCTTCCAGGCCCAACCGCTGAGGATGCCGCACCAGCCCGCCAATCTCGACAGTCCAGGGATCCGTGGGCAAAGCCTGTGCAGCCCGCCAGACGCGCTTTCCGGAGCCAAACTCGTAAAAGTTGTTGTAACGAGCAGCTACAATCTCCTCGGTGACGGGCCTGCCCACATCCGAAAAGTGGGGGTTGAGTGGGATCCCCCTCAGCTCTCGTTCTACCGAGGGAGCAGCTCCCCTGCTGCCAAACCCAAAAATAGAAAAACTGGCTCCCACCCCAACGGATCCCAGTTGCGCTAGAAATTGCCGCCGGCTGAAAAACATCTCTTCTGGAGTGACCTGTGCCTCTCGTTGCCAGGGGTGAGGAACTCGGATCCCGAACATCCATCAGCCATCCTTTGATTCAGAGTCAGGGAAAAAGTCTGCCGCCCGAACTACTACATCCTAAATGAATTACTACATCCTAAACGGATCTAAGCCGACATTCCCCGAGCTCGTTTCCAGCGCTGCCCCATGTGTAGTCATTTCAAATGTAGTCATTTCAAACAGCAATGAAACGATTTGTTATGTCTGTCCCTGGCTCCCCTCTCCTTTTGAGAGAGGGGTTGGGGGTGAGGGAAACCCTGCAGGCTGGGATGATCGGTGACGAAATCACGGTATAGCCGTGTTGGCTGAGTCCGTGCTGCTGGAAAAAAGTGTGGGGATCAGCTAAGGACTTGAGCTGGGCTCCGGCAAAACGTAGATGGACTCCACTTGCCGCCCTGCCGATGGCACTGCCTGGATGGTGCCCTTGTCGATGTGGTAGATGACCTTCTCTGCTTGCAACTGATTTTCCCCTTGGTTGATGATGACTTGGCCCTCCAGCTCAATGCGTTGCTCCTGGCTGTAGTAAACAGCTCTTTGGGCACGGGCCGTCAGCCGCTCGGCAGGAAAACTGAGGGTGACATTGCCGATGGCCGTAAAAACTCCTGTGTTGGCGTTGGCCTCCTGAACATCAGCGCTGATGCTGATGGCACGGGGATTCTGACCCCAGGCCGGGATCCCAAGGGCCAGCACCACACCCACAGCCCAGCCCAGTGTCTTCAGCCGCTTCCAACTCTTGCGGTCAAGCGTTATCTCCAAAGTCATGCCCCATCACCCCGTCAAACCACCCCAGCAGCCAGTCTAGCTTCTCAATCCTGGTCATAATGGCGGGGCAGCCTACTGATCCGTTCCCTTTCTCCCCTGGGGTAGAGCTTGGGCAAGCTGTCTTTCCAATTCGGCAACCCGCTGCATGAGCTGTCGGTTGGCTTCCAGCAGCTCCCGCGCCTGGCTGTTGAGGTAGGGATCCGACTCCCACCAATTGATGCCGATCTCCTTGGCCTTATCCACCGAAGAAATCAGCAGGCGAATGCGCACATTCAGCAACTCCACATTGCCCACCGAAACGGTGATGTCTCCGGCGATCACAATGCCCTTGTCCAGCACCCGCTCCAGCACATCGGCCAGCGAGGAGCCATGAGTAGCCGTGGTCAAGGGTTGAGAGCTAATCGGCACAGGGTTAATCGACCTCCAAAGTGTACCAACAGGCAAAAGACTCAGCCAGGCAGTTGGTCTAGCAGATAATTCAGCAGCTGGGATCCCTCTTCATAGCGCTTGCCGGCTCGCGGCAACAGCACATCCGCACACAAAGCGCGAAAATCGGCATTCTCTTTGCTAACTGCCAGCTCATGTTCCTTGACAATGCGCCCGATCATCAGACAACTGCGCAGGCTGGGGTGGCGCGTCAGATCCAGCTTACGGCGAAAAGCCCGCACAATGTGGACGATCTTGAGTGCATCGGGGCCGGATAAGCCTATTCGCGAGGTGAGGATTTCTTTTTCGGTCTCGATGTCCGGTTCCCCCATATCGATGGTGATCATCCGATCCAGCAGCGCATCTTGGGCCCTGTGAACCCCGGTATATTCCTCCGGGTTAGAGGTAAAAATGGCCCGGAACTGGGGATGCACCCGCAGATATTCCGAGCGGTTGCTGTCCGGCGGCAACACCAGCAGCCTCTCCTCCAAGGCACTCAGGAGAGCATTGTTGGCCTCAGGGCGGGAGCGATTGAACTCGTCGTAGATGAGGGTAAACCCCTCTCGGCAAGCCAAGGTAAGGCGGGCATCCACCCAGCGCTGCTGCACATCCTCCTCCGTCTTCACCACCGAGTGAATGAAGTTGTCCACCACCCGCCGATGGGTAAAACCGGTGCGCCCCCCGATGAGGTCGGAAGAATCGAAGCGGTCATCCCCATAGATCAGCATGATGGGGCGGCCCAGCAGGCTGGCCAGATGCATCGCCAAAGTGGTTTTGCCCGTACCCGAAGGCCCCCGCAAATGCACCGCAAAGCCCGATTGCAAATAGCGCAAAGCGCGGCGGGTAATCCGCTCAATGTAGGGGGTGTTCACGAACTGGCGGGGACGCGCCTGCAGAACCGTGGCCATGGAGATACTCAACCTCTTTGCTGCCCTAGACTCCTTTGCCTTGACTATAGCCCGGATGTTCTTCCTGCGCTCGGCACAACTAAACTGCGACCGCCCCCGACACCATGCGCCGCAGCGTAGCCAAGATTTCCGAGGGATCCAACCCCAGATCCACCGCGCCGCGGGCCAACAAATCCCGCACCCGTTCCCGATCCCCAATTACCTGCAGCAGGGTCAAGTTGGGATCCTGCGCTTGTAGATCACTCACATACTTGTTGACATAGTCAAGGATGGGATCCACCTGTTTCTCAACAGTAGGCGGAACTTCAGGGGGTTCAGGCGTTATTAAACCCTCCGAGGGCTGGGGCTGGGGAACAGAGACGGGAGCAGGCGGCTCCACCGGGGCTTGGTCTTCGGCTACAGGCGTTGAGTCGGAAGCAGTCTCACCGGCAGTCGCAACGGCACTGTTAGAGCTTGCACTGGAAGTGGAGACTTCAGGTTCTGGGATGAGGTCAGGGATCCCATTGCCCCACACCTGCTTATGCAACTCCGCCCGGAAAGTGGCCAGGGATCCCCGCAGGGCCTGGGCCTGGGCTTGCTGTTCCTGAGCCATCTGAGCCAGCTCCTGTCGAGCCATTTGCCGGAGAGCCTGTACCCACTGCCGCAAATCGGCGCAAAAAGACTGCCGCGCTTGCTGAGTTTTGTCGGCCATCGCCTGCCGAGCCTGCGTATAGGTGCTCAGCAAATGCTCCACAGCCGCAGTCAAGTTAGCCCGGAAAGCCTGCAATTGCTGCCGGCTGACTTCCAATTGAGCAGCTCGTTCCTGCTCCAGGCGAGCCAGACTCTTTGCCACCGACTTGGCCCGCTGAGCCGCCGCTTCCGAACGGGAGCATTCGTCCAGGGATCGCCTCACAGCCCGCTCCTGCCTCAGTTTCTGCAATTGGCTGCGGGTTTGCTCCGTCTGGTGCCGTAGTGCTTCTTGTCGTTGCTGGCGGCGCTGCCCCAGCTCAACCATCAGGGCTTGGTGCTGCTCTAGGCGCTGCTGCCGGGATCGGCTTAACAAACTTCGATTCTGAGCCACCCGCTGGCTGCGGGCCATGGCCCATTGTTCCTGCAAACTCATGATCTCCAATCCCTCACGTCGTTTTCAATGCTTGGGTGGATACAGCTTCTCTGCCTGTTCCCAACTCGATGGCACTGCCAACCTGTAGCTCAGTGCGGCTGCAAGACTCAATCCTCGAACAAAACCCGCAGAAGCAAGGCAGAGACCGGCGGTGGATCCCTGCCTCGCTTTCCGACGGCTAGCTTCCTACGCCTCCGCCCAGAGAGCATAACTCATCCAACCATTGCGATGCTCAAGGCGAGAGGGTTGTGGGCACTTTCCTTGGTTGATTGATTTTGGTTAGGCAGATTTAGACGGCAGGAGCAGCAGCAGTAGCCGTCAGACCCACAGCCTCAGCGTACTTCAGGTAGGTTTCCACAGAAGCCACAACGACGCGGGCTTCAATGGCCAACAGCTCGATCCCAACCAAAGAAACCCGCACCCAGGCATCGACCACGATACCTTTATCCAAGATGCGATCGATCACTTCGGCCAAGCTGGACGAGGAGTTCACTTTCTCAACTGCCATAACGATCTCTCCTGCACTGATACTGCTGATACTGATGAGGGTTGAAAAGGACAGACAACTCGGCGGCAAAATGGCATGTAGAAGGGATCCCAGCTGAGGATTCACCTTCCCTAGGGCGACAGCCGCACCCTCTATCACCTTAGCCCTATTGTGCTGGCTTTTTTCGGGGAGAACACCCGTAGATTCGCTTAAAAAAGACGGCGAACTCGAAAGGTTTACCGCTTTTCTAAGCGCCATCCCCCCTACATAGTACTCGCCAGCAGAAAAAATGGGCAAAGATGAGGGCGAGTTTTGAGCCCAAGTTGTGGAAGTGTGGTGGAGGGGCAGTGGGAAGCGGCAGGGATCCCCTATACTGGGGGCAGTGGGCTTGCTGACATACCGTTTCTCGCTGGCTGATAGGGCTGTCGTGACCGATTTCAACACCGGGATCCCGAGCGTGCGTCGCCTGCAGAAGGTCATCAAGGATCGGGAAACCCTCGAGGTCAAACTCAATACCGGAGATGTCTTCGTCGGCCAGTTGCGCTGGCAGGATCCCGATTGCCTCTGTTTAGCCGATGCCGAGGGGCGGGAGTCGCTGCTGTGGCGCTCGGCCATTGCTTTTGTCAAGGTCAGGCCCCGATCTCAGTAGTGCTCCAGATCCCTCTACGGCTCTTCTTCCCCATTCTTGAACAAATCTTTACAACTCTTTTCTTTATAACAACTCAAGACTTTTCTGCCTCGCTTTGAGGGTGGTCGTCTCTAGGTCTCTAGGTAAACATGCCAGTTAAGAAGGGTATGATAAGGAGTGTTAAAAAACGTGCTCTCTCCTCACCCAACCATGACGACCTCCCCCATTGAGATACCTCTTCAGCCTGCCGCCCAACGGCATAACCACTACAGCCGCGAAGACTTTTTTCGCTTTGACCTCTCCCAGGGATCCCTTGTGGACTGGACGGGCGCCCGCAATGTCTTGGTGAGCGAAGACTTTATCCTGGGTTTACAGCAGGGCCTGGAGGAAGAAGTGGGAGATGCCTCGGCTTCTCTGATGTACACCATTGGCCGAGAGTGGGGACGCAACGATGCCCTCCATTTTTCCCGCTGGTTTGAGGAGGAATATCGGCGCCACCCCAAGCAGAGTAATCTCATGTTTCTCTTGGAAACCTGGTGGTGGCCTCTGACCTCCCAAGGATGGGGGCGCTGGGAGGTGGAGACCGAGAGTCGGCGGCAAGGGTTTATTTTCATCAACCTCTTTGACTCCGCCGTGGCCCGCACCCTGGGGGATGTGGGCAAACCTGTCTGTCATCTTTACGCCGGATTATTTGCCGGCTTTTTTAGCACCATGGTGGAACGGCAGCTCAACTGCATCGAGATCCAGTGCTACTCCATGGGAGAAAGCTACTGCAAGTTTTTGCTCGGCAGCAAAGATCGCATTGATGCGGCTGCCTTCTGGCTAAACGAAGGGGCCAGTGCCAGCGAAATTGCCCAAAAATTGCGTTCAGGCCAGGGAGTAGCCAAGGCATGACCTGGAAGATTGCTTTAGAAGATTCGGTGCAGAGCTTTTTTGCCCGTCTAAATTGGGATAACCGCCCCCTACAGATGCGCTCTCTGCCAATGCCTTTTCTGCAAGTGCGGGAGCATTTTGGTTCCATCCCCTGGGCGGGGGATCCCCTGAGTTTGGCCGCGCATTCTCTGGGATCCCTGTCGGCAGCACCAGAACCCGAGCCGGCAGAAGAACAGATCACCTTGGCAGATCTGTTCAGCTTGTTTTGAGTCTCCTAGCACCCACTGACATCCGGAAGAAGCGAGATGGTAAGCCCCTTGGAGCAGATGCTGATCGAGTCGGAAGCCCGCTACCTCAAGCCAGAGGAGCTGGAGCATCTGAAGGCCTATGTTCTCGGCTGGCCAAAACGACAACATGTGTACCGAGTTTTGCGGGAACGGGAGAGCCAGGTGGTGAGCAAAACCCTAGATGCCCTGCAAAAGGAGATGCCCGACCTTTCTCCCCAAGTGTTGGATCTGTGCCGGCGACACCTGCTGTTGCTGCTGCGTCACAGCGCTATGGCCATGTTGCTGCAGGACGAAAACCTCCTGAAGGAGCGGCTGATCGAGTGGATGGAAGAAGAGGTGCGCCTGTACGGGCTGCAGAGGGTTTATGAGGTTGCCTATCGGATTTTCCAGCAGGAGCTGAGAGACCATCTGGCCCCTGGAGAGTTGGAGTTTATCCGCCCCTTAATCACCCAGGTACAGGTGGTCTTGCTGTTTTAGAGCTAGATACTTTTTTGCTTTTTGCATTTTTCGGTGCTAGAGCGCTCTATCTCAACTAGCCGGAGACTTCAGTGTCGTTGGAGTTAATGTTAGCGTTGTAGTAAATCTGCCCAAGGGGTATTCAATTGCTGGAGGGATCGCCATAAGATTTGGAGCGTAAACAACCGTTCTCCCAGCTCAACAACCAACGAACTGTCAACTGCACCCTGCTCCTATTTGGATGCTTAGAGCTCAATAACGACTTGGATTGGATAACCAGGGGATCCCTTATGAACGGCACCAGCTCTATCTCCAATGGCTCAGTCAACTTCGATCCCTATACGCCTGTTTTGGCCAACTACTACACACCCAGCGCTTATCTGCGAAGCGATTTGGAATCGGGCTTACTGGAAAGTCGCCACGGTGAACGTCTCTTGGCCCTTCCAGAAGCATTGCTGCGGGGCATCTACACGGGCCTGGAATACGAGACTGGCCAGGCTGCTCGTTTGGTATTGCGCAACTGTGGTCGGATGTGGGGCAAGGAGTTTTTCCGCCGTTTTGCCCAAGAACTCTCCGACTACTACCAGAAGCCTTTGGCCGAGCTGGAGATGGGCCTTTTCCTGCAAAGTCTGAGACAAGCCTGGAAAGCTCATGGCTGGGGATTGATCGAGATCGACTGGACTTACAAAGATCAGGGAGTCCTGGTGGTGTCGATTCGCAATTCTCCCTTCGCTGCTGTCACCCCTCCCCATTTCAAGCGTCCGATGGGCTTTTTGGAGGCAGGGCTGTTGGCCACCTGGTTTAGCCAGCTAACCGGCCAGGATTTGCTCTGCGTGCAAACTGCCAGCGAGGCTTTGGGAGCAGAGAGCAATTTGTTTGTCGTGACCGCTGCCGCCCGCCTCAAAGAAGGAGAAGCCTGGGTGGACTCTGGCCTCAACCATGAGCAGATCCTGGAAAAGCTCCTGCAGCCCAGCTAGGCGATGGGGGCTGGTTTTCCCCAGAGGGATGGGATCCCAACAGGGATGAGTCTGTATAATTTTCTGGAAGCAAGGCGAGCTCAAGCGCGCGAGGGTGTGGCCATTGGGGTGGCGAGTCAGAGCAATTCGGGGAGCCATCACCGTACCTACAAACAGTGCCGAGGCCATTGGCGCGGCGGTGGCTGAGCTGCTGGATACGCTAGAGCACCGCAACGCCCTCGATCCGGCTGAACTAGTCAGCGTTATTTTTTCCGTTACCCCTGATTTAAATGCAGCTTTTCCCGCCCAGTTTGCTCGTCGTCGCCCCGGTTGGGAGTCGGTGCCTCTGTTGGATGTGCAACAGATGGAGGTGAGCGGCGACTTACCCCGTTGTATTCGTGTTTTGATCCAGTTGAATACTCCCCTTGCCCAAGCTGATATGCAGCATGTTTATCTGCGAGGTGCCCGCGAGCTAAGGCCGGATCTCAGCGCAGTTTGATTGAGGTCGTACAGCACCAATACGGCAGCGTAGCCACAGCAATCGAACAGCAACGGGACAACCTATCGCCTTGGGCAATAGGGAGTGCAATCGATTCTGGTTTTTCCCTGCTTATTTTGGGGGAAGAGAATGTCTCAACCCAAGTTGATTCAGGTCTTATAACTACGGATTTGGCGATCCCAGCCGCCTTGATCTGGATTCACTCACAGATGCACCTAGCCCAAGAGTATGGTCATTTCGATTCAAACCAGGACACTAAACCCATGACCCAATGTTGACTGTAAGGGGCGAGATAGCCCAGGCGTCTCACCCTAACCCGAAACGACTATAGTTTGAGAACTCAGGAGGATAGTTTTTCTCGCAGACGGTTTTCCCACTGTTGCAGTTGCTCTTGGCGAGCGGCCACCTCTGCTTCGCGACGGCTCAGCTCTTGGCTTTGCCGAGTCAAGGATTGCCGCCAGCTTTCAATCTCCGACAGATCCACCAGACTGTGGGTTCGGGATAGGTTGTGCAACATCTCCACCAGCTTCATGGCTGCCTCTTCCACCCGCCGTACCTGCCGCTCTTCCGAAAGCTCAACCAGCAGCAACACCCCAATGTTGTAAGGGCCAACCTCTTTGCAGGTGACCCCTTCTGGCTGGCGCAGCGGCATCCAAACCCCGTCCTCGGCCTGCCGGGCCAAGAGCTGCAGCTCCCCCTGGCCGAAGAGACTTTTTTTGTGTACCCGTGCCAGATACAGCATGGAACATGCAGGAAGATGCTGCCGATTTTAGCACCGATCCCTTTTGTTCAAGAGGGATCCCGTCCCTAGACCCAAACCTGGGCTTCGTTGTCCGTGCCATTGGGAGGATCAATGTTAGGATCGGCGGTGGAATGGGTAAGGCTCAACGCTCTCCCGTCTTCATCGTTTAGGGATCCCTGGCATGTTTCTCACCCAAAGCCCCTACTTTTTGATGGCAGCGCTGGTGGCGATTGCCAGTGGAGCCATCTTCGCGGTTCGGTTCATCAAGCGAGAGGCCTCCGCTGAGTACGACGTGATTTTTGCCACGATGGGCCTGATCTATTCCGTCTGCTTGCTCTTGGAAGGTCAGCGGCTCATCCCGTTGCTGTTCTTTGCGCAGGTGTTGCTGGCGGTGATGGCCGGCTGGTTTGCCATCGAAACCTTCCGTTTGCGGATTCTCTTAAGCGAAAAAGCACGGCAGGTGGGCGGGGCTCGTCCGACCGTTCGGCGGCAAGGCTTCAGCCGCACCTATCCCCCGGATGGCTATGCCCAAGGACGCACGGTTTCCACTCGAGCCGAGGGATCCCGTATCCGCGATACATCCTCTTACAGTCGCTCCATTCCTGGGCACAGTGGTGAAGATCCTAGCCGTCGCCCCAGGCCCCAACTGACCGGCGATACCCGTGTGCGTCCACGCCGCCGACCCGAAGGGGATGAGTATTACGAGGAACCAGGATCCCGCCCGCGTCAGGACACCGACTACGATGAGCCGGCTCCGCCACCAGAGGCCCGTCGCCCCCGTCGCCCTGCCGGAGAGTATCCAGAGGATGTGGATGTGCAGGAAGAGCGCAGCACAGGTACAGCTACCCGCCGCCGTCCCCCACGGCTGCCCCAAGACCAAGGGGAAAGCTACGCGGATGAACCTCCCCGCCGTCCTTCCCGCCGCGTTGTCGAAGTAGAGCCAGTAGAAGTGGAGCCAGAAGAGTACGATGACGATCTGTTCTGATAAGCTCTCGACACTGCTCTGAAACTCAATAGGGACAGCGCCAGCCTTGCTTGGGAGGTGTGGTGAATCCGGTTGGATCCCTCAGCCCGTGTTGCGCATCCCGGCGGCAATGCCGTTGATGGTGAGCAGAGCCCCACGCAGAAGTTCAGCTCGGTTGTAGCGCGTTCTCCCGGTACGGGATCCCTGATGCTCTCGCAGGCGCTTGAGGAGGGAGACTTGGATAAAGCCGAGGGGCACAATAGAGCGGTTGCGCAACTGCACCGAGCGCTTCAAATAAGGGTCGTTCTCCAACAGTTCGCTGTGACCCGTAATCTGCAGCACTATTGTGCGGGTGCGGTGCATTTCTTGGGCAATACACTCAAACAGCTCCATCGCCCGCTCTAGACGTTCTGGAGAGCTCATCTCCCGCACGTAGTGACGCGCTATTTGCAAATCCACCTTGGCCAAGGTCATCTCCACTTTGGAGATCACCATGCGGAAGAAAGGCCATTCGCGATACAGGTGCTGCAGGTGGTTGAGGTTGTGCTCGCCCTTGGCCACGTATTCCTGTAGGGCGGTGCCAACTCCATACCAGGCCGGCAGGAGAAAGCGGCTTTGCGTCCAACTAAATACCCAGGGAATGGCCCGCAGGGATCCAATATCCTTCTGGCTGCCGCTGCGGCGGGCAGGACGGGAGCTGATCTGCAGTTGGCTGATCTCTTCAATGGGGGTGACCTCGTGGAAAAACTCCACAAAACCTTCCTGCTCATAGACCAGGTTGCGATACACCTGCCGGGAGCGATCCGCCAAGGATTCCATTAGGCGCGACCACTCGTGCAGGTCGTTGGGGTAGGTGCGCAGCAGGCTGGCCTGGATCACAGCGCTGGTAACGGTTTCTAGGTTAAAAATGGCCAGATCTTGGAGGGAATACTTAGAGGCCAGCACCTCTCCCTGTTCGGTAATTTTGATGCGGCCCCCCACACTGCGCCCTGGCTGAGCCAAGATGGCCTCGTAAGCCGGGCCTCCCCCACGGCCCACCGAACCACCCCGGCCATGGAAGATTTGCAGCTTCACGCCATAGGATTCGGCCACCGTCTGCAGGCGTTGTTGAGCTTTGTAAATCTCCCAGTTGCTGCTCAAAAAGCCGGAATCTTTGTTGCTGTCGGAGTAGCCCAGCATCACCTCCTGCAGATTTCCCTGCTGAGCCAAGTACTGGCGATAGAAAGGGATCTCCAGCAACTGCCGCAAAACTTCCGGGGCCCGCTTCAGGTCTTCGACGGTCTCAAACAGCGGCACCACCGCCAGGGATCCGCGACCGCTAATGGGATCGTAGAGCCCCACCTCCTTGGCCATCAGCAGCACCTCCAACAGGTCGCTCAACTGGCGGCTCATGCTGATCACATAGGTTTGGCAAATGGCCAAGCCGAATTCCTGCTGCATGCGGCGCAGGGTGCGAAAGGTGGCGATCAGCTCTGCCGTTTTCTCGGAAAAGGCGATCTCCAGCGGTATCAGAGGCCGACGTGTTTGTAGCTCCTGCAGGAGAAAGGCGGTTTTTTCCTCTTCCGTCATCTCGTTGTAGGGACGCGGCAAAATGCGCAAGTACTCGAAAATCTCCGTGAGAGCGGCTTCGTGGTAGCTGCTGTCTTGGCGGATATCCAGATAGGCCAGGTGAAAGCCAAACACCTGTACCTGTTGAATGAGATGATCCAACTGACGGCAGGAAAGGCCGCTGTTTTTCAAGCTTTTCTGGATAAGCTGCAAGTCGGCCAGGAATTCTTCCGCGTTGGCATAGGCGTTGTCCACGGGGGGAGGGGTGGGCAAACAAGCGGAGTCGGCCAAGTTGCGGTTGCGCTCCCGCGTCAACTCCAGCCGCCGCTGAATGTAGCTGAGCTTGAGGCGGTAAGGCTCCTGGCGATATTGCAGCGAAAACGATTCGTAAACCTCGGGCATGAGGCGGTGATCCTGCTCAAGGGCATCCAGCAGTTGGCTGTCCACATCCCCCCAATGCAGGGAAATGCTCAAGGTTTTGGTGAGAGCCTTCACCGATTCGATGTACTTGCCCAGGATGAGGTTGCGCTGATAGCGGGCCGTTTGCCAAGTCACATCGGCGGTAACGGAAGGGTTGCCATCCCGATCCCCGCCTACCCATGAGCCGAAGTTGCAAAATCCTGCCGGCGGCGGCTCGACGCTGGGAAAAGCCTTTTTCAAGCTGCGGCTGAGGTACTCGTGCAGCAGGGGGATGGCCTGAAACAACACCTCTTCAAAATAGTGCAAGGTGTAATCGACTTCGTTCAAAACAGTCGGCTTGGACTGATGCAACTCGTCGGTACGCCACCAAAGCAAGACTTCTTCCGCCATCTGTTCTTTTATCATCTGGGCCTGCAAAGGCTGGGTTTGTTCTGCCCAATCCAGTTGGCTGAGCAAGCGAGAGAAGGCCCGTTGCTTCTCGCGAATGGTGTGGCGGACGATCTCGGTGGGGTGGGCGGTAAAAACCATGCGAATGTGCAACTGCTCCAGCAATCTGCGCAGTAGGCCCGGCGGCACCCCTTGAGCCCGCAGGTAAGGGAACAGCCGTTCAAATTTTTCGTTTTCTCGCACGGTACGTTGTTGGCTATCCACCATGCGCATGTCCGAGTCTTCTGCCCGTTCGTAGTGCTGTTCAACAATGTTGATCAACTGGAAGAAGAGGGCAAAGGCCCGTGCCGTTTGGATGGTGGCGTCGAGGCTGAGGTACTCGATAATTTGTAGTACCTCTGGGATCGGGTACTCCAGGGCTTGTCCTTCTGGGGAACACATGGAACGCAGTCGCTGCAACAGATCCACCAGAGACTGACCGCACTCCTGCAGGATCACCGATTCCCAGAGTTCTTCCACCAGTTGCAGGCGACGGTTTAACAGGTTGTTCCTGCGGTTGAAGGTTTCGTGGACTTGGAGGGAATGGGCCAAGGGATCCCGTTCCCCAAGCAGGGAGGCCTCCTTCAGCCCGTTGGCAGAACCCGCTGCCCACTCTGCAGCGGTCAGGTGGGGGGAAGAGGTCATGAAGGCAGCTCCTAGAACAACCATCCCAATATTAGAGCCTGTTTGTCGAAACGGCAGATGTAGCCGGTATCACGCTCAGATCGCAGTCTTCCCGATGGCGGATTTTGTAGTTGAACCTACAAATTGCAAGAAAAAAGTGTTTTACTTTCCGAGAGTGCCGGTCTAACGCTTTGCGGGAAGGAGTTCTGGTGGCTGCCACCCTGTTTATCAACGCACATCTGCTGGATCCCGACCAGGGATTGGACGAGATCGGGCAACTGGGTTTTCACGTCGGTGGGGGATTTTTGTTTGCCTGCGGATGAGGCGGGGATCCGCTCAGGGGTGACCACGGTGGTGGAGGCGGGGATCACCTTCCCGGCGTTTTGTGCAACGGTGGCGTCAACTGCCCAGACGCGGGTTTATGCTTTGATCCTTCTCTGCTCTACATCGCCACTGCGGATTTCATCGCCCATCGCCTCAGGCTGGCCGTGGATCCAAAAAATCAAGATTTAGATCGGGCCAGAGCAGTGATCGAGGCCCATCGCCAGGTGGTGGTTGGCCTCAAGGCTCGCCCCACCCTCAAGCTGGGAGAGAGGGAATCACCCACGCTCACTTCCGCTCTGATTCTTGGCGAAGAATATGCCTGCCGATCATGATTCATCTGGGCCGCTTCCCGATGGATGGGGTGTTGGATCCCTCAGATTTGTTGGATCGCCTGCGTCCGGAAGAGATTGTCAGCAACGAACAAAAGGCCCGCGCCCGCGACTACGCATTGCAGGTGGCAGAGCTAGAATCCAAGGCAATTGCAGCTTTCAACCGCAAGTTGGCAGCCTTGTCACCGGCTTGAGCCGCTCTGGAGCGGATGCCCATTTTATGATTTCGGATCAGCAGTGGATGGAACGGTGTCTATCCCTGGCCCGTTCCACACCTCAGCGTCCCTCTCCCAATCCACGGGTGGGCTGCGTGATCGTGCAGGAGGATCGGGTGGTGGGAGAAGGCATTCATCCGGGGGCAGGGCAGCCTCATGCCGAGGTGTTGGCTCTGCAACAGGCGGGATCCCTGGCCAGAGGCGCAACGCTCTACGTCAACCTGGAGCCCTGCAACCACTATGGGCGCACTCCCCCTTGTACCGAGGCCATCCTGGCCGCCGGGATCCGGCGGGTTGTGGTGGGGATGCAGGATCCCAATCCCTTGGTGGCCGGCAAAGGGATCCGACGCCTGCAGGAGGCGGGGATCGACGTGACGGTGGGAGTGCTGGAGCGGGAGTGCCAGGAGCTGAACGAGGGGTTTGCCTTCGCCATTGTGCGGCAACAGTGTTTCGGCCTGCTGAAATACGCCATGACCCTGGATGGCAAGAGCGCCGCCGCCACCGGCCACAGCCGCTGGATCAGCAACCCTCTGGCGCGGCAATGGGTTCACCAACAGCGGGCCTGGCACGATGCGGTGATTGTGGGATCCCGAACCGTTTGGCAGGATAATCCGCGCCTCACCTGTCGTCTGGCGGAGTTGCAGGGATCCCAGCCGTTGCGGGTTGTTCTCAGCCGTTCTCTGAACCTGCCCCCTTCTGCCCATCTGTGGCAGGTGGAAGAAGCGCCGACATTGGTGATCACGGAAGCCCCAAAGATCCATCCCCTCTGGGGATCCCTGGCCGAGCAGGGGGTAGAACTGCTGCATCTGCCCCAGGTAACCCCCTCGCGGGTGGCACAAGTGCTCTTTCAGCGGGGGTGTCTGAGCGCCCTCTGGGAATGCGGGGGTACGCTGGCCTGGGCAGCCCTCAAAGATGGGGCGATCCAGAAAGTAGCCGCCTTTATCGCTCCCAAGATCCTGGGGGGAGCCGATGCGCCAACCCCGGTAGCAGGCGAGGGGATCCCTGATGTAAACCAGAGCTGGCAACTGGTGGAGCCCCGGCTGGAGACCTTGGGGGATAACTGGTTGATCATCGGAAAGATCTCCTCTTCAGTTGGCCACAGTAACCTACTAAAGTGACCAGCTTTCGATTGCCATACAGGGAGCTTCAGGTTTCTGAACGAACAGGCTGATATCTGTTCAATGTAAATGGATATACTCATCAGAAAAACACGGCATTTCTGCAAAGTGGGGTTCAGAATTGAGCTCAATTGTGCTAGGCTGGTCAATGTTTTGGGGGGGTCAATTGACGTTTTGGTAAGGTCAGCAAAATCAAGCTGTAGGGATCTATCGAGATTTTCCTGAGGTGAGCCTTGCAAACGGCAACGACGAAGACTCTAGCCTCTTTGTCCAGCCCTTCTTTGCTTGCCCAGTGAGCGGCTTGAAAGTCGTCCTATCTCATTTTCAAGTACAAATCCCAGGATAAGGAAGGGCATTGTGTTGAATCTTTTTGCCAGCCTGCTGTTTGCATCCGCTTTCCTCAGCCCATCGGGAAACGTCGTCATCGAGGGGGATCCAGGGGAGTGGGTTTTCGCCGATCATCAAGTCCTAGAAGGGGTTACTCTAACCCTTCTCACACGGCCCGGAGAGAGCTTGGCCTCTTGGAGAGAGATGCTCTCCGTCATGGACGTTCATGTCGAGGGATCGCCGCGCTTTCTTGCCAACCACATGCGGGACAACCTCCTGGCCAACTGTCTCCAAACGACTTGGGAGTTCCATCGGGAGAGCGAAGAAGATGTGCTCTACGAGTTTCGCAGTGCTGGCTGTCGTGGAACGGTGAGTGGAGTTGAGGAACATGAGATTGGCCGGATCACCCGAGGCCCAAGCGGCAGTGTGCGCATTGCCTATGCCGCAAAGCCAGAGATGACGTCCGAAGTGCGAAGCCGCTGGCTGAACTTACTGGGCAGCGAGGTGGGGACAGCTCAGGGTTTTCCCATTCGCAACCTCAGCGGGGCGATTGCACAGCCTTCTTCCCCGGTTTCGGAAGCCCCAACCGCAGAGCGGCAGATCGCCCGGTGGCTGCAGGAAGCAACCGATGCCCTGAGGCAGCAGGAAGATTTGCTGGCCGAGCTGGATCGCCTAGGTCAGGAAGCGCAGGCGGATGCCCGTGCCTACAGCCAAGGAACCCCCAAAGAGGCGGGGCTAAGGACAATCGGCCTGTACCGAGGTCGGGGGGACGGCAGCCCTGGCGAGGCCACAACCGAGTTCAAGACCACTGACACCTTGATCTGGGCCATCTTGCCGGTGGGCAACCTTCCTGCCAACGCCAAGGTGGAGATGCTCTGGTACTACGAGGGCGGAGAAGCTGGGGGCGAGCAACTAATCCGCAAGCTCGATGTTCCCTGGGATCCCTTGGCCGATACCGTGCGAGGCTTTCTGAGCTTCAGCCAACCCTACACCGGGCGCTACCGCGTCGAGATTCATGTCAACGGCGAGAAGGTAGGAATTGGCCGCTTCACGATCCGGTAGTCTCCTGCAAGAAGTACCCCTCCTACGGGGTTACACAGGCTTGGGGGTGGACAATCTCCATCACCAACTCCGACGGGGTGAAGACCGCTGTGCTGGGATCGAGAGGAGGGCTTGCTATCCTCGACGGGTTCTGCTGACAGGCCTGGCTTTGAGGTTGTAGATAAGGCTGGTGCGGTATTGCAAAAGCAAATTACGCAGGTAAAGGGGCAAGTTGCGTCGGTAGAGGGAGCGGGTTTTGCGGTAGATAGATTTGCTGCGCCGGTTAATCGCTTGGCTGCGCCGCTGCAGAGAGGTTTGGAGTGGACGTTGGAGTGCCAGGGATCCGGGCGCACGCATAAACCTTGGCCGTACCATGTCCCACCTCAAGAGCAGCGTTGAACGTTGGATCCAGTGTAGGGGATCCTCAGGGAAGCAGCCGCCAGCGGGTCAGCCTATTCTGCAGGTGGTCTGCCCAGCTTGCCGAGATCCCGGCAAAAGCTTCATCCCTCTCCAGATCTTGCAGCAACTGCCGACCCAGAGGTGCCAGACGATACCGATCCGTGATCCCCTGCCCATCCACTTCCCGCCGCAACAGCCCCACCTGAATCAGCCACATCAGCTCCTGATCCGCCCGCATTTCCGATAAAGGACGCCGGGTGTAGCCCGCTTGAACGCCCGCCCAACCTGCAATCTTTGCCGGCGGGATCCCTTCCGCGCTCATGGCCTGCAGCAAGGGCAACCGAAAAGGGCTGCAAATCCAGGCACGCCAAGCCCTTCTGTACACTGACTCAGAGTCATGGAGCATGAGGGACAAGGGGAGTCCTTATGTTCTTATTCAATTCTGTCAATGGCCGTTGAGCAGCAGGCTTGTTACAATAAATTACGATATGTTGATCATCCTTGCCATTGTTGTCCTCCTGGGATTCTGGGCGCTGCGCTTGATGGAGCAGGCTTTTCAGAGTCAGGAGTTCTCGCGCATGTTGGCAGGGACACTGGTGGCTGTGGCTGCCGGCGGCGTCTTGACCTGTTACTTTCTGATGAGCGATACCCTTCAGATGTTGTTTCATCTGCAAGCGCAGTCCCCCTCTTCCTACTCTCAAGATCTGCTCTCCGATTTGAGCTGGCTTGATCAGTAAATGGGCGGTCATGAGCTACATCAATGCAGTAGCTCCGCTAGCGAGGTTGTGACGCAGCTTTTATAGTCGTTTTAAGCCGGAATGAAACATTTCCATCTAGCTCCCCTCTCTTGCTGGGGGTAGGGCGGCAGCGGAGAACGCTTAGGGAGTGTTTCAATCTAGTTTGAAATGGAAGACCAAAGTATCTGGGGTTATGGCATCCTCCTGCATCCGCAAGGATGGAGTAGCAAGACCTGCCGCCCGCTTGCCAACAGTGAGCGGGAGAAATCCTGCAAGCTGTGAAAAAATCCGTTGACTTGAGCCGTGGGAAGAATATCAATGGGCCAATTGGGTTGCCAGCCAGGCTCGGATGCTTCGGATCATTTGGTGGTTGGGGGCCAGTAGGTTCTGGTAGATCAACTGTCCAAAAGCATCGATGGGGCTGAACTCCTCCCCGACTTGGAAAGGATAGCTAAAACCCAGTGGAGTGAGGTGATCCCCCTCGAGATGCTGCCACTCGGTATAGCCTTGATACTTGCGGCAAAGCTGTTGGTAGAGCAGAGGAATGTCGTCAATATCATCCTGTCGAAATTCCACAAGCAGGTTGTGTCTAACCGGATACTGCTCCTCAATTAAGCGGTTGGTTTCTGCTGGGGAAGGCTCGAACTCTAACCACAGATTCACAGGTGGCGAGGAGGATCCCATCCACATCCACCACAGATCGGCAAGCTGTTGTTGAGGCCAAGCTTGAGCCAACAGCCGCAGCAATGGCAAAGCCCGATCTAGCCCGGCATTGCTGTAGGCCAGGAAAATATTGCCTCGCCGCTGGGATCCCAGAGAAGGAACGGCTAGACAAGAGAGGATCTGCAACTTACAGCCCAGGCTATGACCCAAACCAAACAGGGGCAACTCCAGCAAACCCTTGCTTTGCAGGCTTCTGTGCAAAGATTGGGCTGCGTTGAGTGCCAGTTGGGCGTGATCGATATCGGTGGTGTAGGGGGTGGCAACAACGGCCATGCCCATACGGGCCAGTTCTTCCAGCAGGCGGCTGTAGAACACTTGCGGGGCAGCTCCCACAAAAGCTCCACCCAGAAAGTGAACGACGGCGCGGGGTTGAGGGGGCAGAAGGAACCAAGTATGCCCATCGGTTTGCCAAGTTGGTGCCATGGTGTTGCAACCTCGCCTGCGAGTTTGTTGAAGCTTTCCCCATAACCCAGCGCTCGGCAGATCCCACTTTGCCCACTTTACGCCGGTTCCCCGCGCTGGCCAGCCCCTGGAACTCATCCTAATGGACATCTTGCCCAGACATGGGGATCCCCAGTTAACTTCTGATGCAGCAGGCAAAACTCTGCCCCGCCTCAGACTGAGGTTCTCACACAGCCTACAGAGGGGTGGTGCGCTGCACTCGCCGAGATTGGGTTTTGAGTGTAGGATCCCTGCTCAAAAGTTGCTGTGGCTGCTATGACTAGGGCAGTGGGTGGTGAGGGATCGTGATGAAGACTTCACAGCTTGCAAAAGGATGCCTGCTGATCGATTGTCGGGGCTTTGATGAAAAGACGATAAACCTGTTTTTGGCACCTGGGCCCGATCCCTATCGGGAAACAGAAGAATTTCTCCTGGACTGCGAGATGCGGGCAGATGAGCTGCCCCGTTATCTGCGGCGGGCCTTGCTGGAGTTTCAGTTGTATTCCAATTCGGAAGGGATCCTGCTGCTGCGGGGCTTGCCCGTGGATCCCGGACTAGACCATACCCGCACACCGGCTCTGGCGCAGCGCTCTGAGGAGAAAACCACTTTTGTCAGCGAACGCTGCTTGGCAATGATCGGCAGCCGCTTGGGGCATTTGGTCTCCTACATCCAAGAAAAAAACGGGGATTTGTTTCAAAACTTGGTGCCTACTCCCGACAGCGAAGAGGTGCAATCTTCCGAGGGATCCCGCACCCGGCTGCAGTTTCACCGCGAGACGGTTTTTCATCCCTACTCACCAGAGTTTTTGCTGCTGTTTTGCCTGCGCCCCGACCATGACCGTGTAGCGGAAACCACCTACGCCAGCATCCGCCATGTCCTGCCTTTGCTGGGAGAGCGCGATCGAGAGCTGCTGTTTGAACCCCTGTATCGCACCGGCATCGACTACTCCTTCGGCAACCGGCAAGCCCTGGTCAATGGCCCCATTTTGCCGGTGTTGTATGGCCGTCGAGAGGATCCCTTCTGGAACTACGACGAAGACCTGATGGTGGGGCTCACCCCCGAAGCCAGTCTGGCTCTAGAAGCCCTGAGGAAGGGAATCCACGCTGTCTACCGAGGCATCAAGCTGGAAACAGGGGATCTGCTCTGTATTGACAATCGCCGCACCGTTCACGGACGGACTGCCTTCTCTCCCCGCTACGATGGCTTCGACCGCTGGATCCAGCGCTCATTTGTGGTGCGGGATCTCGGCCTTTCGGCAGGGGATCGCCATCCCGGTGAGCGCATCATTCGCACCGCCTTCGCAACAGATGATGAGGCCCAAGCTGCCCTCAATGGGGAGCAGGTCTGTCTCAGAAGATCCTGAGAAGTTCGCAGACTTCAGCGCCATCCATAGCTCAAGTCCGTAAAAGTACTATTGGCGATTTCCCCGAAAGGGTTTGGATGAGTCGCCCCAGATTCTGATGTCAAAATACGTGATCCTCACGATGGCTATCGCAGAGCGTTTCCAGCATTCTAGGCTTATGAGCCAAAGCCATCAATTCTTCTCACGATTGCGAGGTTAAGATGAGCATTCGCCAGATCATCGATGAGGTTTTACAATCTTCGGTTTTAACTCTGCAGCAGGAGTCCAGCATTAACCAAATCCTCTGGGAAAAAAACTATGATCTATCTGATCTAGAGGCTTTAGATAAGCTGGTGGAAGCCATTTTGCGCCAAGAGGTAAGGGCTGCTTCCGATCCCTGCTAGAAACCTAGCCTTGCTTGCAAACGACGGCAGATCTTGCTCAAAACTTACACACTTACACAACGCACAACTGAGAGCAATTGTGCATGCTCCTAGCATGAGTCGGGATGAGATTCCAATCTCTCGACAATTTCCCGGATTAAATGCTCATCAGAGCGATTGATCTCTGGGTGGAAAGGCGCCTGTTTTAAGTAGCGCTTGAGATCCTGGCAGGCTTGCTGCCAACGGCCCAACTGATAATACAATAGACCCCGATCCCTTAGGTGGGGCAAGGATTCAGGGATCAACAACAAGATCCGTTCCGCTGCTGCCAAAGCGGGTTCCAGTTCGGCGCGGCTCAGATAAATTTGCTTGAGGTTGTTGAGCAAGCGTACCAAGATCAGGCGGGGAGGGGTGGGGCGTAGGTGGTGTTCTTGGAAAGGGATCCCAGGCCCGTAGATTTGCGACAAAAGCTCTTGACAATCTTCTGGAAATAAAATCTCCCCCTGCTGAAAGGGATCCACGAAAATCTCGGCGCCTGCAAACAGGGGCCGGATTAAAAAGTGGCCGGGCATGCCCACTCCTGCCATGGGAAAATCGATCCGCCGCGCCAGCTCTAGATAGATCAGCGACAGCGTAATCGGGATCCCGGTGCGCCGATCGATCACTTCGTTCAAAAAGCTGTTGCGTGGGTCGTAATAATCTTCGCGATTGCCACGAAAGCCCAGATCCTCAAAGAGATAGTGATTCAAGATCTTGATGACCCGCAGGGGATAACGCTCCGGGGGAAGGCGCTCTTGCACCTCTGCGGCCATCTCATCCAGAGCAGCCACATACTCTTCCACCTCCAGATCGGGATAGGCTTCTTGGGCAATCCAGAGGGCCGCCCGACCGAGATCGATGGGCTCCGATTGGATTTCAAGGGCAAAGCGTTGACGGGCAGCAGGAATGCTCATGAAATGTTAAATATTAAATATTGAGGTTCTTTGCAAGGATCTCGGTTAGCTAAACCGCCGAGAAGCCCCGCCCTTTGTCCGTAGGACGTATGGACTACGTCCCGCTGAAGCGAACGCGCTAGCGGCGCGGAGCGCTTGGGTCGGGATGAGAGGCGGGAGTACCTTGGTTTTCAATGTACTGGCTCAATACCGAGACTGTCACCCCACCACATGAAGCGATGAAATAAGATTCATTCCACAGCACATTTTTCCGGTATATCTTGCTGATGTAATCCGCAAACTCGCTTCTCATCCTGCGACTAGAGACGGATTTGATGTTGTTTACCAATTTGGACAGATCCACCTGCGGGTAGTACTGGAACAGCAGATGAACATGGTCTGCCTCGCCGTTGAACTCAATAAGTTTGCAACCCCACTTTTGGCAAAGGTCATACATAACCTCATGTAATCGCTGCAGCATTTCGCTGGTAAATACCTTGCGACGGTACTTGGTGGTTAAGACCAAGTGTGCCTTCAAATCAGATACAGCTCTGCCGCTGGAAACAAAATCATGCTTCATGGCCGCTAATCCTGCTGGTGCTATAATCAGTGTAGCGGTTTCTGAGTACGCTTAAGATGAGGACTGCCTATCAGTACCGCCTGCGGCCTACGCCCAGTCAAGTTGTCCTGATGGAGCAATGGCTGGAGCTGTTGCGCAAGCAGTACAACTA
>NZ_JBSSCV010000022.1:0-55232 GCF_054060065.1 Thermostichus sp. MS-CIW-37
GACTCCGTCCCGCTGACGCGAACAGAGATAGGCAGGATGCGATCGCTTCTTTCCTGAACCATGTTCAGGAGAGTTCAGCGTGAATGTATCAGGACTTAAAACCGGCTTAAAACCGTCGTGAAGCCGCTTGCCAACTTCAAACTGCTGTCTCCTTTTATGGAAGAAGGGGACTTTTGCTGTGGGAAAAGAGCTGGAAGTGAGCGCAACATAGCAATGGGGAGCTGGAACAGGCTCCGCTCGCAGCTCTGGAAACCCGCAGTTTATGGCTCGACTGGAAGATCTCACCCCTGGCGCCAAGGTCAAAGGGATCCTGCCCAATCAAACCGTTGCCATCGTGAGTGTGAGGTGGTACGGCAGCAGCACCATCGAGGCCATCTACAAAGACACTCAGGGGCGTCTCCATTCAGAGCTTCTGTTTCGGGATAAAGAGCCAACCCTAGAGGTGGTAGCCGAGGGATCCCTTGGCAACTTCGAGGGAGACGGCGCCTTATTTCGCCTAGCTTCAGAGGCCTATCGGATTCGGCTGGCGCACCTGTTTGATCCCTTGCTGGCCGTTCACACCTCTCTGGTAGAACCCCTGCCCCACCAGATCAGCGCCGTCTATGGGGAAATGCTCACGCGGCAGCCGCTGCGGTTTTTGCTGGCCGATGACCCAGGTGCCGGCAAAACCATCATGGCAGGGCTTTTGGTTAGAGAGCTATTGATTCGAGGTGACTTGCACCGCTGTCTCATCGTTTGCCCGGGGAGTCTAACGCTGCAGTGGCAAGATGAGATGGTGCAAAAGTTTCATTTGCCCTTTGAGATCTTGACCAACGATCGCATTCAAGCCGCCCGAACTGGCAACCCTTTCCTGGAGATACCTCTTCTCATTGCCCGCCTCGATAAGCTCAGCCGAGATGAGGCCCTGCAGGAGAAACTGAGGCAAACTGATTGGGATCTGGTTATTGTTGATGAGGCCCACAAACTCTCCGCATCCTTCTTTGGGGGAGAAATCAAAGAAACCAAGCGTTACAAGCTGGGCAAGTTGCTCTCGCAGCTAACACGCCACTTTTTACTGATGACAGCCACTCCCCACAACGGTAGAGAAGAAGACTTTCAGCTTTTTTTGGCTTTGCTGGATGGGGATCGCTTTGAGGGGAGATTCCGAGATGGAGTTCATACCTGTGATGCCTCGGATTTGATGCGGCGGCTGGTGAAAGAAGACCTGCTCAAGTTCGATGGCAAGCCTCTCTTTCCCGAACGGCGAGCTTACACCGTCCAGTACGTCTTGTCTGACCTGGAAGCCAGGCTCTATAAGGAAGTGACCGATTACGTGCGCGAAGAGTTTAACCGCGCGGAAGCTTTAGAGCAAGGTAGCCGCAAAAGGACGGTCGGTTTTGCTTTAACCATCCTACAACGTCGGCTAGCCTCTTCTCCAGAAGCGATCTACCAATCCTTGCTGCGAAGACGAGAGAGACTGCAGCGGAAGCTAAAGGAAGAACAATTGCGCAGCCGGGGAGACAACCTTGCTTTTACCACTTCCCTGCTAGACGAAGAAGGCTGGGATGAGGATTTTGAAGACTGCCCTGCTGAAGAGCGGGAACCGCGAGAAGAAGAGCTGGTAGATCAGGCAACTGCCGCCCGCACAATTGTCGAGCTGCAGGCAGAAATTCAGCGGCTGCAGGAGCTGGAAAAATTAGCCTTGCAAGTGAGACGTAGCGGCAAAGACCGCAAGTGGGAGGAGCTATCGAAACTCTTGCAAAATCAGGGGGAGATGTTTGATGCCGGCGGACATCGGCGCAAGTTGGTTATCTTCACCGAACATCGAGATACCCTCAACTATCTGGCTGACCGAGTGGGGAACTTGCTGGGCCAACCGGAAGCGGTGATCACCATTCACGGCAGCATGGGTCGAGAAGAGCGCAAAAAAGCCGAGGAAGCCTTTAAACAGGATCCCGCCGTTCAAGTACTCATTGCTACCGATGCTGCGGGAGAAGGGATCAACCTTCAACGGGCCCACCTGATGGTGAACTACGACCTGCCTTGGAACCCCAACCGCCTGGAGCAGCGCTTTGGGAGAATTCACCGCATTGGTCAAACCGAGGTCTGCCACCTGTGGAACCTAGTGGCCGAGGAAACGCGGGAAGGAGATGTCTACTTGGCTTTGCTGAAAAAAATAGAAATCGAGCAAAGGGCCTTGGGGGGCAAGGTCTTCGATGTCCTGGGCAAAGCGATTGCCGGTCAAGAACTGCGAGAGCTGCTGATCGAGGCCATTCGCTACGGGGATCGTCCAGAGGTCAAGGCCCGACTCAATCAAGTGATTGCAGATCGCCTAGACCACGAGCGGCTCAGGGAACTCCTGGCAGAACGCGCCCTGGCCCACGACTCGATGGATACGACCAAAGTGCAGCAAATCCGGGCGGAAATGGAGCGAGCCGAGGCCCGCAAGCTCCAGCCTCATTTCATTGCCTCCTTCTTCCTAGAAGCTTTTCAACGCTTGGGTGGCACCATTCGAGAGCGGGAACCCAAACGCTATGAAATTACCCATGTGCCGGCAGCAATTCGCAATCGCGACCGCCAGATTGGGTTGGGCGCACCCATCTTAAAAAAATACGAGCGGATTACCTTTAACAAAAACCTCATCAGCGTCCCCAACAAGCCCCCGGCAGAGTTCATCTGCCCAGGCCATCCCCTGCTGGATGCCACTCTGGACTTGGTTTTGGAGCAACACCGAGATTTGCTCAGACAGGGATCCATCCTCGTCGATGAAAACGATCCCGGCGAAACACCACGGATACTGGTGTACCTAGAGCATGCCCTTCAGGATGGGCGCCTAGACCGAAATGGCCAGCGACGGGTTATCTCCCGACGGATGCAATATGTGGAGATCTTTCTCCCCGCTCCCCAAGGGCTAGGAGGAGGAGAGAGCGTCAGGGTAAGAAGCGCCGGCTATGCTCCCTACTTGGACTACCGGCCCCTAACTCCCGCAGAGCGCGACCTTGTGAAAGCGAAAGCTGGATCCCACATCCCCCAGCTCTCGGCTTCAGAGGTAGAAAGCCAAGCCATCGCTTACGCCATTGAGCGTTTAGTTCCCCAGCATTTCCAGGAAATCAAAGCTCAGCGGGAAGAATTGATCAACAAGACGGAGCTGGCTGTTAAAGATCGCCTCACCCGAGAAATTAACTACTGGGATCATCAAGCTGCACAGTTGCGGCTGCAAGAGCAAGCCGGCAGGCCCAACGCCAAGCTCAACTCTGCCAAGGCTCAGCAGCGGGCGGATGAGTTGGCGGATCGCCTTCAGAAGCGCCTATCGGAGTTGGAGCAGGAGCGCCAGCTATCCTCCTTGCCGCCGGTGGTAACCGGGAAAGCCTTGGTGATCCCCATCGGACTGCTGCAGCGGCTACAGGGCAAGCGAGGGTCAACCCCTACCACCTTTGCCCGCGAAACCCGGCGAGTAGAACAAGCAGCAATGGCTGCCGTTATGGCCATAGAGCGGGCGTTGGGCTACGAACCTCGTGATGTCAGCGCTGAAAACCTGGGCTATGATATCGAATCCGCTGGAAGGGAAGGCCTTCGCTTCATTGAAGTCAAAGGCAGAGTTGAGGGAGCAAAGACGGTAACCGTTACCAAAAATGAAATCTTGACAGCTCTCAACAAACCCGACCATTTCATCCTGGCTTTGGTAGAAGTGCCAGCCGATCCCGCCTTTCCAGAAGGGGATGCCTTCAGGGTAAAGACCCCTGCAGGCACCTACACCGTGCCGGGCGAAGGCTGCCAGGTGCGGTATGTGCGGCGGCCTTTTCAACGGGAGCCGGATTTTGGGGCCAGTAGCGTCAACTATGATTGGAAAGAATTGTGGAATCGAGGAAGGGATCCCAAATAGATACTAACTTTCATTGGTAGGATGAATTCATGCTACTGGAATTGCGGCAAATCCATGTTCCAGCAGGTCAGCGAGTTGTCTTGCAGCCCAACATGGCTTGTCCAAAATCAAGATGCCTTAGCTTGTGGGGGCGTGGGGTAGCTAAGCCCCGCACTGTACCCGTAGTGTCAGTGTCGGGATACAGATACCCCCACATGATGTATGATGGGAGTAGTTGTATAAAACGGCGTTGCCGGAATCTGGTACAACTACGCGGTAGGGCATTCCGTGTCTGCGCGTGGAGGGTTCTTGCGAAGGCTCCCCGATGAAGCGCGAAGCCCACGCTGTACCTGTAGGGTCAGTGATGGGAGTATGTCACTTGTTCTTGAACAGGCTGGAGCCATCTTTTCGTTGAGCCCGCCTTCCCCTCAGACTAAACTCTAAACTGCAGCCTGTTTAACCCGAGTAAACTACCCGACACCAACCGCTAGGCGGTACGAAGCGGGCTTTTAGTAGCCCTGCAGTTAGCAAGCCAACCACGTTCGCGAAGCGAGCCGTAGGCTTGACCTCTGGGGTGGTTTACAGCACCCCCAATCGACCGTTACCAGTGCCTTAAACAACCGTTTCTGGTGTCCGCAGTATTATTATAGCATTCCTCCCGACACCGACCCTACGGGTACAGTGCGGGGCTCCTGCAATTTCTAGCTGACCTTTGTCTAATGAGCCGCCGCAAGAAGCTGATTGAAGTTGCCCTGCCCCTCGAAGCCATCAATCTGGAATCGGCTCGCGAGAAATCCATCCGCCATGGTCACCCCAGCACCCTACATCTCTGGTGGGCGCGGCGACCCCTAGCAGCCTGTCGGGCAGTGCTCTGGGCTTCCCTGGTCGATGACCCTTCCAGTTGGCCGGACAAGTTCCCCACCGAGGCCGACCAAGAGCGAGAGCGGCAGCGGCTGTTCAACATCCTGGGCCGCATAGAGATCGAACAGGGGAAGCGGGTCGTGCGGGGTCTGGTGTCCTGGGATGACGTGAACGATCCAAACTCCGGCGTGCTGGAGGCAGCGCAGCGAGAGATTGCCCGATGTCTGGCCTGGGATCGAGGAGAAGAGCCCCCTACGGATCCGGCAGCAGTTAGAGAATACATCGCCAAGTACGCGCCGCCCGTTTACGATCCCTTTGCCGGTGGCGGATCCATCCCGTTGGAAGCGCAGCGCTTGGGGTTAGAGGCCCATGCCAGCGATCTCAACCCGGTGGCGGTGCTGATCAACAAGGCATTGATCGAGATTCCACCGAAGTTTAAGGACAAAGCCCCCATCAACCCTGAAGATCGGGCTAAGAAGCATATCTCAGCCTGGCGGGGTGCCCAAGGATTGGCAGCAGATGTCCGGTATTACGGGGCTTGGATGCGGAAACAAGCCTTTGAACGCATTGGACATCTCTATCCTCCCTATTCAAGCCCCAATCGCGCTAGCGGTGCGGAGCACTTTCGCGTCAGCGGGACGGAGTCCTTAGGCACAAAGAAGTTGACGGTGATTGCCTGGTTGTGGGCGCGGACGGTGACCTGTCCAAATCCAGCCTGCCGCTGTCAGATGCCCTTGGTGCGATCGTTTCAGCTTTCGACGAAGAAGGGGAAAGAGGCTTGGGTAGAGCCGGTGGTGGTGGTGAATGGGGGAGAGAGCGCTTCTGCTCCCTCGATCCGGTTTGTGGTCAAGTCAGGTAAGGGTCAAGCGCCAGAAGGAACCGTAGGCCGCAAAGGAGCACGCTGCATTGCCTGCGGAACACCTGTACCGTTGAAGTACATCCGCAAAGAGGGTCAGGCCGGACGCATGGGATCCCAGATGATGGCCATAGTGGCAGAGGGGCCAAACGGCAGAGTGTACCTGGATCCCACGGCAGAGCAGGAAGCCATTGCTCATGCCGCCCAACCCACATGGAAACCGGATACCGAGTTACCCAAGAAAGCATTAGGGCTTGGCGTCCAAAATTACGGCATGACTAAACACGCCGACCTCTTCACCCCTCGGCAACTGGTGGCTCTCACCACCTTCAGCGACTTGGTGGCGGAAGCACGGGAAAAGGCCATTTCCGATGCCATTGCCGCCGGCCTTCCCAACGACAACGTACCCCTAGCTGAGGGGGGCACAGGTGCAAGGGCATATGGAGAGGCGATTAGCGTTTATTTGGCGTTTGCTGTCGATCGATTAGCAGATAGATGCTCAGCAATTTGTAGCTGGGATGTTGGATATGCAAAAGTTCGGAATACATTTGGAAGACAAGCTATTCCAATGGTTTGGGACTATGCAGAATGCTGCCCCTTCAGTGAATCAACTGGAAATTGGATAGCTTGTGTAGATTGGGTTTGGAAAGTAGTGGAAAAATCCTCTAACTTCACGAATGCTCAAGTCACCCAACACGATGCAACAGCACCTCATTCCGACGACAATACCCCTAAACTCATCTCCACGGATCCACCCTACTACGACGCCGTGCCCTATGCCGATCTCTCGGATTTCTTTTACGTTTGGCTCAGACGATCCATGGGTTCTGTCTACCCCACCATTTTCAATACCGTTTTAGTCCCCAAAGCGCAAGAAATGGTGGCAGACCAGTTTCGGCATGGCAGTAAGGATAAAGCCAAAGAATTTTTTGAAGCCAGCCTAATCAAAGTTTTCCAGCGTGTTAACCGTCTGAATCATCCCGATTATCCCGTTACAGTTTACTACGCTCTCAAGCAAACGGAAGAAGACTCCTCATCCCCCGATTCTCTCTCCCAAGTGGAGCAAGGGGAAGAAGATGAGGATATAGACGATCCAGTTCCCCTCTCCCCCTCTGGGAGAAGGGCTAGGGGTGTTCGCGTTAGCGGCACAGAACCCATGGGCAGAGTCTCTACCGGTTGGGAAACGATTCTGGAAGGACTGATTCAATCCAACTTCAGCATTGACGGCACTTGGCCCCTGCGAACCGAACTCGCTAACCGAATGCGGGCTCAAGCCTCCAATGCTCTCGCTTCCTCGATCGTCCTGGTCTGTCGTCCCCGCCCGGCGGATGCGCCCAAGGCTACCCGTCGCCAATTCCTTGCCGAGCTGAAGCGCGAGCTGCCCAAGGCGCTTAAACTTCTGCAGCAGGGCAGCATTGCTCCTGTGGACTTGGCCCAAGCCAGCATCGGCCCCGGCATGGCCATCTATTCCCGCTACGCTGCAGTTTTGGAAAGCGATGGCTCGCCCCTGACCGTCCGCACTGCCCTGCAACTGATCAACCAGTACCTAGATGAATATCTCAGCGAACAAGAAGGGGAACTCGATGAGGGCAGCCGCTGGGCCACCACTTGGTTTGCCCAATATCAATTTGAGCCAGGCCCCTACGGGGAAGCAGAAGTCCTCAGCAAGGCCAGAAACGTCAGCATTGAGTCCCTTGAGGAACTTGGGATCCTAGAAGCCAAGGCCGGCAAGGTGCGGTTGTTGAGAAGAGAGGAAATAGCCCAGAGAAAAGAAAAGGGAGCAGATTCCCTCTCCTTGCTCCTTGCTTCCTCCGCCTGGCTCATCACCCAGACCCTCATCCACACCCTCGATCGGAAAGGAGAAATGGAAGCCGCCGCTCTCCTGGCTGCCTTGGGAGATAGAGGTGCGGTTGCCCGCGATCTGGCCTATCGGCTCTATACCCTCTGCGAAAAGAAAGGCTGGACTCAAGAAGCCCTAGCCTATAACACTCTCGTCATTGCCTGGCCGGAAATTAACCGGCTAGCATCCGAAATGAAGAAAAAGCAGCATGATCCTTTCCAGCCCAGCTTGCTTTAGTTCCCTACCTCTGGGGGAAGCAAAGCGTGACATACTCCCATCGCTGACCCTACGGGTACAGTGCGGGCTTCTCGCTTCATCGGGGAGCCTACGCAAGAACCCTCCACGAGCAGACACGGAATGCCCTACCGCGTAGTTGCACCAGATTCCGGCAAAAGCCGTTTTGTGCAACTACTTCTAGCATAGTGGGGGTATCTGTATCCCGACACCGACCCTACGGGTACAGTGCGGGGCTTAGCTACCCCCACACCCCCATAAGCTAAAAGACCTCAGAGATTTCTATCCTTACACCCAACCAGACGATGGTCACCCTCCAGCTTCGACAACTCACCATCCCACCCGGCCAGCGCCTGCTGATTCACAATCTGAATTGGTTAGACTTTGAAGCCATCCTAGATGAGCTGGGCGAAAAGCGAGCCAGCCGCATTGCCTACAGCGATGGGATATTGGAAATCAGAATGCCCTCACCCAAGCATGAGCGAGAAAAATCCATCATTGGAGACATTGTCAAAATCTTGCTAGAGGAACTGGAAGTTGACTGCGAATGTTTTGGGTCAGCTACCTTCAAACAGCAAGCAATGAACTACGGGATCGAACCTGATGAATGCTTCTATATCCAAAATCACCAGGCCGTGATTGGCAAAGATCGGCTGGATCTATCTGTTGACCCGCCTCCGGATCTGGCCATCGAAGTGGATGTTACTTCCAAAACCCAGATTGAGGCTTACACCCGCCTAGGAGTGCCCGAACTTTGGGTTTATCAAGGCAACCAGCTAACCATCTACATCCTGCAATCCGGCCAATATCAGGCTTCTGCCACCAGCCCAACCTTTCCTCAGCTACCGATTTTAGAGTGGGTGCCAGAAGTCTTGGCCCAAAGTCGAGATCTGGGTAGAAGTCCAGCCCTTCGTGCCCTTCGCCAAAAAATACGCTCCATCTTAGGGAATTAATACGAGCCATAGGCCACGTACTCTGAGAGTTTTGCCCAAAGAAGATGATGCTTGCCCTCAACCTGCAACCGGCTTTGAATTTAACCGATGAAGTTTTCGAACAGCTTTGCCGGCAAAATCCTGAGCTGCGCCTAGAGCGCACTGCCCAAGGAGAACTGATCGCCACGGCCCCTGCAGGCAGCGAAAGCAGCCGTCAAAACTTGAGCCTCAGCGCCCAGCTCTGGCAGTGGAACCGGCAAACCCAGCTTGGTGTAGCCTTTGACTCCTCTGCAGGTTTTGCCCTGCCGAATGGGGCCATCCGCTCTCCCGATGCCGCTTGGATTGCCAAAGAGCGCTGGCAGCAGCTTACCCCAGAGCAGCGCCGTCGCTTTGCTCCTCTTTGCCCTGACTTTGTGCTGGAACTAAAGTCTCCTACTGACGAGCTGGCTATCCTTCAGGCCAAGCTGCAGGAGTACCTGGACAACGGATCCCAACTGGGCTGGTTAATTGACCCAGAAAAGGGCCAAGTTTACGTCTATCGCCCAGGTCAGCCGGTACAGGTTTTGGAGCGACCTGCTAGTTTGTCTGGGGATCCGGTTCTCCCTGGCTTTGTTGTGGATCTCACTTTAATCTGGGAGTAGCGCCCCCGGGCCCTGAGTTGCTCTGCAGGCAAAGCTTATGATTGCCCTCAACCTGCAACCGGCTTTGAATTTAACCGATGAAGTTTTCGAACAGCTTTGCCGGCAAAATCCTGAGCTGCGCCTAGAGCGCACTGCCCAAGGAGAACTGATTGCCATGGCCCCTGCAGGCAGCGAAACTGGATTCCGCAATGCCGACCTGCTGGGCCAACTGTGGCAGTGGAATCGAGGCAAGAACTTAGGTTTTGTCTTTGACTCTTCCGCGGGCTTTGCCCTGCCCAATGGGGCCATCCGCTCTCCCGATGCCGCTTGGATTGCCAAAGAGCGCTGGCAGCAGCTTACCCCGGAGCAGCGTCGTCGCTTTGCTCCTCTTTGCCCCGACTTTGTGCTGGAACTGAAGTCCCCCACTGACGAGCTGGCTATCCTTCAGGCCAAGCTGCAGGAGTACCTAGACAACGGATCCCAACTGGGCTGGCTGATCGATCCAGAAAGCCAGCGGGTTTACGTCTACCGCCCAGGTCAGCTGGTGCAAGTTTTGGAGCGGCCTACTAGCTTGTCTGGGGATCCGGTTCTCCCTGGCTTTGTTGTGGATCTCACTTTAATCTGGAAATAATCGACCCACCCCCTAACTTCAATTTCATTCAATCACTTATGGCTATCAGCAACCACGAACGAGTTGGACGCGCCCTCAACCTTCTGCGGCAGGGGCTTTATCCTTTTGTCGTGCGGGAGATGCAAGCCTTCCATGGAGAGAAGTGGCTGACAGTTGTCGCCGACAACCTGCCCGAGCGCTCTCCCAAATTCAAAAGTCCTGAGCAGATCCTGGAGGAAGATGTTTTGGCGCTGCTGACTCTCATGTGGGAGCAGTGGAACACCGTCTTCAGGCAAACTCTGGGACAAGCGGAGCGCACCCTAGTCAGCGAGCTGCGCAATACCCGCAACACCTGGGCCCACACCTGCACTTTTGGTTTTGACGATGCCTATCGCGCCCTCGATAGCGTTGCCCGACTGCTGAGCGCCATTGCTGCCCCCCAAGCTGCCGAAGTTGAAAAACAAAAACAAGAGCTACTGCGACTGCGCTTCGAAGAACAGGCCAAGCGGGAAAGCCGTCGCGCTATGGGATCCCCTACAGAAGGTCAGCCCCAGGCTGGCCTCAAGCCCTGGCGCGAGGTTGCCACTCCCCACCCCGATGTGGCTTCAGGTCGCTTCCAACAAGCCGAATTTGCCGCCGATCTTTGGGAAGTCTACCTGGGCGAAGGTTCGGATGAGTACCGGGATCCCGTCGAGTTCTACCGCCGCACCTACCTTACCGAGGGATTGCAACAACTGCTCACCAATGCCCTGAAGCGCCTCAGCGGCCAAGGGGGGGATCCCGTGATAGAGTTGCAGACCAACTTTGGCGGCGGCAAAACCCACGCCATGCTTGCCCTCTACCACCTCTTTGGAAGAGGGGCTAGGGGTGAGGGCCCCCTACCCGGCACAGAGTCTCTTCTCCAAGCCGTCGGCCTGCAGAGACCACCTCAAAACGTCAGGATAGCCGTCCTGGTGGGGAACAAGCTCCAGCCCAGCGGCATTCCCTCCTACAAGCCTGAGCACGCCCAGCAAAACCGCCCCCTGATCCGCACCCTTTGGGGGGAGTTGGCCTGGCAACTGGGAGGTGCCGAAGGCTATGCGCGGGTGCAGCAGGCCGACGCAACTTCCACCAACCCCGGCGATGCGCTTAAAGTCTTGTTCAACCGCTATGCCCCTTGCCTGATCCTAATCGATGAGTGGGTGGCCTATGCTCGCCAACTCCACGACAGCCCTGACCTAGCCGGCGGCAGTTTCGACACCCAGTTTACCTTTGCCCAAACCCTGAGCGAATCGGCCAAGAACGCAAAAGATACACTGCTGGTGGTGAGCCTTCCTTCTTCGGATATCGAAATTGGCGGGGAGCGGGGCAAAGAAGCTCTGGTTCGCCTGAGAAATGCCATTGGCCGGGTGGAATCCCCTTGGCGGCCCGCGAGCGCTGAAGAAAGCTTTGAAATTGTCCGCCGCCGCCTGTTTCAGCCCCTCACCAATCCCGAGCTATTTGTGCAGCGGGATGCCGTGGTGAAAGCGTTCATGGATCTCTATCGCAGCCAAAGCCAGGAATTTCCCAGCGAGTGCAAAGAAAGTGACTACGAACGCCGCCTCAAGGCTGCTTATCCCATTCACCCAGAGCTGTTTGACCGCCTTTACTCCGACTGGTCTACTCTCGACAAGTTTCAACGCACCCGCGGTGTGCTACGGCTGATGGCCAGGGTCATCCACACCCTCTGGGAGCGAAATGACCGCAGCCTGATGATCCTGCCCGCCCACATCCCCATGGACGATCAACAGGTACAAGCAGAGCTGACCCGCTACCTAGACGACAACTGGCTGCCGGTAATCGACAAAGACGTGGATGGCCCCACTTCCCTGCCCCTGACTCTCGACCGAGATCACCCCAACCTGGGCCGGTATTCCGCCTGTCGCCGGGTTGCCCGCACCATCTACATGGGATCCGCCCCCACCCTGCGGGCCGCCAACCGCGGCATTGAGGAGCGCCGCATCAAGCTGGGCTGCGTGCAACCGGGAGAACACCCCATCACCTTCGGCGATGCCCTGCGGCGGCTATCCGACCAGGCAACTTACCTATACGGAGATGGCAGTCGCTACTGGATTTCCACCCAGCCCAACGTCAACCGCACTGCTCAGGAGCGAGCCGAGCAACTGTTGAGGGACGAGCCCCACACCCTCTGCCAAGAGATCATCCGGCGCCTCAAAGCCGACAGAAATCGCGGTGAGTTCAGCGCCGTTCACGTTGCCCCCGACTCCACTGCCGATATTCCCGACGATCCCACTTTAGGCGTGCGGCTGGTGATCCTGCATCCTCAGTATTCCCATAGCCGGGGTAGCCAGGATAGCCCTGGGCGAGTCTGGGCTGAGCAGGCCCTCCAGCGTCGCGGCAGCGGCCCCCGCTACTACAGGAACATGCTGCTGTTTTTGGCGCCCGACAAAACCCGCCTGGAAAGCCTAGAACGCAATACCGCCCAATACCTAGCTTGGAAAGGGATCCTGGAAGACAAAGATCTCCTCAACCTAGATGCCTTCCAAACCGCCCAAGCCGATACCAAGCTGCACCAATCCGAGGCTGCTGTTGAGGCTGCTCTGCGGGAAACCTATCAATGGCTGCTGATCCCAGCCCAGCCTGATCCCCAAGGCAGTCTAGAGTGGAAAGAATGCCGACTGCAGGGGCAAGATTCCCCCATTTTGCAAGCCAGCCGCAAAGCTGTCCACGAGGGGGATCTGGTTACCGCTTACTCTGCCATCACCCTCCGCCTGGATACGCTGGATAGATTCCTCTGGCGCGAGGCTGATCACATCGATCTCAAACGACTGTGGGAATGCCTGGCCCAGTACCTCTACCTACCCCGCTTGAAAGACCCATCCGTTCTTCTAAGAGCTGTAGAAGACGGGGTAGCCTCAACTGCTTGGGAGGATAGCTTTGCCTACGCAGAGGCCTTCGATGAGTCCAAAGGCAAATACCTCGGCTTGCAAGTGGCAGCCATAGTCAAGCCCAGCATCGGTTCCAACAGCCTGCTGGTCAAGCCAGAGGTTGCCCGCCGTCAATTGGAAGCCCTTCAAGTTCCTTCCCCAAAGGCGCCCTGCATCTTCCCAGACAGCACTCCGCCTCTTCCTGGCCCCGGCGAGGAGGATTCCCCAGTTACGAATCAAGGAAATCAAGTTTCCCAGCCGGCGTTGCCGAGGCGATTTTACGGCAGGGTGGAAATGGATCCCCTGCGGGTCAACAGAGATGTTGCAACCCTTGCCGACGAGGTCATCCGGCACCTGACCAATCTGCCAGGAGCCACTGTCAAAATTACCCTGGAAATCGACGCGGAAATACCGGAAGGCTTACCGGAGAGCGTGAGGCGCACGGTAGCGGAAAACTGCCGAACCTTAAAGTTCTGCACCCTGGAGTTCGAGGACAATCCGCATAGTCATTTTTAAGCGGGAATGAAACTTTTTCCTTAGCATTGTGCACTAGCTGATACATTCACGCTGAACTCTCCTGAACATGGTTCAGGAAAGAAGCAATCGCATCCTGCCTATCTCTGAGCAGGAAGGCGGTATCCCGCAAAGCCCTGAGGAATACCCCCCGAGCGCTTTCCCCCTTCACTTCCCGGCAACCGTTGCGGTGGACTCAAGGATCAGGGGGAAACTTGGTCTACTATATCCCTCTCAATGACTTTTGCCAAACCGCCTAAAGCTCAGTAAATTCAGCAAAGTTCAGGGTTTTGGGGGTTAGAGGCATGCTCCACGGTGCCGCCCCAGCGTTCCGCGCCGCTGCCACAACCACCACCTCCAGGCAAAGGGAGAGAGGAGCAATTGGGAAGTGTCTTAATCTAACTTGAAACGACTGTGACCCCGCTCTACTTCTCGGAGCTGAGCGCTGTCCCCACCTTCTCCATCAAGTCGTCCAGTTCGCTGTAGTCCGGCAGAGTCGTGTCGATGGCCTGCCCCTGACGCAACACCACCCGGTCATGTTGGGGTCGCGAGAGCAGCTCGTCAAAGCCACGTCCTTTGAACAGCACCAGATCTGCCGGCAGCCCCACCCCAATTTGCCCTCGCTCGGTCAAGCCCATGATGCGGGCAGGGGTGGTGGTGATGGCCTGGGGCCAATCCCCATAGGGGGTATCCAGGTGCAAAATGCGGGTGGCCTCCCGGAACACCTCCAAGCCGTCGTGATCCCCAAAGCCATAGAAGGGATCCCGGCAATTATCGCTGGCTATCATCACCGGCACGCCCAAGGCTTTCAGCTCATGCAACAGCGTCACTCCCCGCCAGCGGGGGGTATGGCCGGGGTTACGGGCTTGCAAGTACAGGTTACACATGGGCAGGCTGACCACGGCAATTCCCGCCTCTCTGACCAAGGCCATAGTCTTGTGGGCCACCTCCGGCGGTTGCACGGCCAGGCTACAGCAATGGCCACACACCACCTGATGGGGAAAATCGTTGCGCAAGGCCGCCGCTGCTACGTGTCTCAATGTGAGGGATCCCGGATCATCCGTCTCATCCGTATGAAAGTCCAGAGCCAAGCCCCGCTCCTTGGCCAGGGCAAACACCCGATCCAATTGCCGATCCAGTTCCGGCCCCATCGCCGCCACCCCACCCAGGATCCCGCCCACTTCCGCCACCTTGTCCGCCAGCTTTTCCCCTGCAGGGGTGAGAAAGGTATCCAAGCTCAGAAGCGTGACCGCCTGGAGTTCCAGCTTGCCCGCCCACTCTCGGCGCAACTGGACAAACACCTCCCAGTTGGCCCCCATAACCTGAGGATTCTCACAGACCAGATGGGTGCGCACTGCCTGGGATCCATGGGCATAGCTGCAGCGCAAACCAAAGCTGAAGCGACGGTAGAGATCCTCCCGAAACTGCTCCGGATCCCCGTCATAGGCTTGCTTCATCTTCACCCAATCTTCCTGGCCGGCCTGCCTCGCCCCGGCAAAGGTACCATCGGGATTGGGGGTGCGCGGCCATACATGTCCCTTGTCCAGGTGGGTATGGATGTCCACAAAACACGGCCACACTTGGCCCCGCCTTAGATCCACGCTGGGGATCCCCTGGGGCGGGATCCCTGTTGCCGCCTGGATTTGGCGGATCTGCCCCCCTTCGATTTCCAGATCCAGCAACACCAGGTTATCGCGGTTGGGGACAGCTCCTGGCACCGCCTCCTTCAGTACCGACAGGGGAACCTGAGCATTCAGCAGCCAGTAGTGGGCAACGCCGGGGATCTGCATGGCGGGCAACGAAAAAAGCAGCTCTCCATCGTAAAGGGATCCCGGCCTATCCAGATGAATCCAGTGCTACAGCAGCTAGGCAAACTGGCCCACCACCTGCATGGCAAAGCTGAGCAAAATGAAGGCCAACCAGGGGGAAAAGTCCAAGCCACCAATGGGGGGAATGATGCCGCGGAACAGGTTGAGATAGGGATCGGTGAGTTGGCTGAGCACCGACAGGATGGGGTTAGACCAGTTCAGTTGCGGGAACCAGCTCAGCAAGATCCGCACGATCAGCAGAGCATTGTAAATGACAATGAACTGGTAAAGGGAGCGGAACAGCAACGACCCGGCAGTGCCGTAGACCAACCCCAGAGAGAGGCCGTCCATCCAGGCGAGAGGAGACAACAAGTGGCTAAGCATCATAGCGGTTCAGAGAAGGGAATGAACAAAACACAGATCAGTCAGACAGACCAAACGCCGTCAGCAGAGGCAAACCTCACATCCGATGGCAACCCATCCAAAGATGCAAGGCAGAAAGCCATTGCCGCCTCTAGTTTGACATGGGCGGGAGACCCCTGAGGTTCCTTCTTCCCGCTCAAGCTCAAGAGTTTTCCTCAGCAGCAGGGGCAGGCACTTCCTTGACAAGCAACTGAGCCCGGGTGGCCTGGATCGCCTCGTTTAACTCGGCAATCTTGGCCTCTAGAGTGCGGCGGGCTTGGGCAATTCGTTCTGCCTCATTTTCCCACTTCTTCCAGTCGCTGGACATGGCGGGCTCACCTGAAGCACTGAGGCGCGGTCGTTCAGGGGTTGCGGAGGTGCCGTTGAGGCGATCTGGATCCCGGCGTTGGCCTTCGGCGGATCCCTTGCTGAGTCGAGGGGCAAGCACAAACCCGATCACCCCGCCGATGATCCCTCCCAACACGGCGCCGGTCACTACACCCGCAATGAAATCACCTTTCTGATCTGCCACGCTTCTGTCCAGCTCAATAACAATAAACTTGAGTCATCTTCTTCCGTTCTATCTTTCCTGTCCCACTCCTGCCAGCAAATCCGACCAGGGTTGAGGTGGCCGCCAGCGGCTAAGATGTTCCAGATGGGCTTGCACCTGCTCCCTCAACTCGGCAAGCGTGTGTTGCAGATCGCCGGTCGAGGGTAGGGATCTCAGCGTTGCCTGCCAGAGGTAAGCTGGGGAAAGTTCAGGGCTGAGCAACTGCCACAAACGCTGCAGCTCCTCAAAGTGAAGGCGATCATCTTCTGTGAGGGAAAGCACCAACTGGCGGCGCAGATCGCGGGCCTCTTCCGACATCAGGTAGCGCAAACCCGTTTGGGCGGTGGGTAACCAATCCAATCCCCCATCGCTGCGGGCAATTTGAATCAGGTTCTCCAGGCGGTTCCAGCGGAACTTACCATCCTTGATCAACACTTGCAGCAGCCGTTGGCGAATACGCGGCGATTCATCCGTCAGCAGGCGCTTGGCCACATAGGGATAGGCCACACCGACGATGCGGAACTGGGGATAGAGGCTGAGGGCTACTCCCTCTTGGGTCACCAAAGAGCGGATCACCAGAGCAAAGTGGGAGGGCACCTGAAAGGGGTAGCGGTACATCAAGTCGGAGAACTGATCCGTGGCCGTTTTGAAGTTAAAGTTGACCACCTCTTGGGTCAGCACGTCTGCCAGCACCTTTTCCAAGGCGGGGATCAGCTCTTGGCGGCCGACATCTGACTGCAAAAAGCCCAGATGAATAAAGTCATCGATCAGGGCGTTGTAGTCGCGATCCACCAGGTGAACCAGAGCATCCACCAAGTACTCCTTCATTTCCTCGGTAAGCTGATCCATCATGCCGAAATCGATGTAGGCCATACGGCCATCGGTGAGGGCGAACAAGTTACCTGGGTGGGGATCCGCGTGGAAAAAGCCGTATTCCAGCAATTGCTTGAGGGCAGCAACCACCCCGATACGCACCAATTGTTTCACCTCCAGGTTGGCTGCTCGAATGCGCTCCACATCCGTCAGCTTGATGCCGTCGATCCACTCGAGGGTCAGAACCCGGCGGGTGCTGTAAGCCCAGAAGATGCGCGGCACGTACACATCCGGATCGTCGCGGAAGTATTCGGCGAAGCGCTCGCAGTTTCGCCCTTCGTGCAGGTAGTCGATCTCTTCAAAAAGCTTGCGGCCAAACTCATCGACCACCGCCGTCAAAGTACTGCCCAGGTTTAAGGGCAGCCAGGGGCCCAGCCATGTCGAGGCCCAGCGAATCAGGTACAGATCCAGGCTCAACTGCTCTCGCAGATGGGGTCGCTGCACCTTCACCGCCACCCATTCGCCGCTGTGCAACTGCGCTTTGTAAACCTGGCCCAGGCTGGCGGCGGCCACCGGCTCTGGAGAGATCTGGGCAAAGATCTCGGCAATCGGACGGCCCAACTCGGATTCGATGCGGGCAAATGCTTGCTCGGAAGGAAATGGCGGCAGTTGATCTTGCAGTTGGGTGAGTTCTTCTAGGTAGTCTTTGCGCACCAGATCGGGGCGGGTGGAGAGGGCCTGACCCACCTTGATGAACGTTGGCCCCAGGTCGGTGAGCAGCTGTCGCAACTGCACTGAGCGCCGTCCCACATTGCGATCAGTGTGTCCCCACAGTTGATCCCAGCGCAAACAGAGGACAAACCACAAGAAAGGCCAGAGAATGGCCAGCGCCCGACCAATCACTTGGGGCAGGCGCCAGCGGTAATAACGGCAGATCAATTGCGGATCGTAAACTTCCAAAGCGGCAACGGATGAAGTTCTACTAAACACACTCCAGCGATCTCACAGTCTTTTGTTTTAAAGCTCTCGGTATCCATCTTAACAGAAAAAGCCTCGCCGTTTCTGCGCAAGGGCCTGTCAGCCCCATCCTGCCCCCTTCTCGGCCAGGGCCGGCCTGTTTCCCCCTCAAATGATGGTGTTGTCCGGGATCACCGAGTCTTTGATGATGGTGACGATGCCATTGCTGATCCAGATCCCTTCCTCTTCCCGCTGCGCTTCGGTGACGTGATCCTTGTTGAGGATGCGGACATTGCGCCCAATGCGGGCATTCTTATCCACGATGGCGTTGACAATGTGGGAGTTGGCCCCAATGCCCACCGGTGGGATCCCTTCCTCTAGCCTGGCCTGCCGCTCTTCTACCGACTCGTAGTAATCGGCTCCCATCACCAGGGTGTTTTCGATGATGGTGTTGGCCTCCAAGCGGCTGC
This sequence comes from Thermostichus sp. MS-CIW-37, assembly GCF_054060065.1. NCBI lineage: Bacteria > Bacillati > Cyanobacteriota > Cyanophyceae > Thermostichales > Thermostichaceae > Thermostichus > Thermostichus sp. MS-CIW-37. The sequence continues at coordinate 18,214 of NZ_JBSSCV010000022.1, forward strand.
GAATGCCGATGATGGAGTTGCGAATTTGGGCGTTTTTGATGATGCAACCATCGGCGATCATGGAGTTGACAATCTGGGAGTCGAGGATTTTGTTGGGGGGCAAAAAGCGCGGGCGGGTGTAGATGGGCATTTCGCTGTCGAAGAAGCTGAAGGGCGGGTTGGGCTGCTGCACCAGTGCCAGGTTGGCCCGGTAAAAAGCCTCGATGGTGCCGATGTCTTCCCAGTAACCCTTGAAGAGGTAGGCTTGCAGATGGTACTTGCCGATGGCTGCCGGCAGCACCTCTTTGCCAAAGTCGGTGTGCTCCTTGACTTTGAGCATCTCGATCAGAGCTTCTCGCTTGAATACATAGATGCCCATGGAGGCGATGTAGGGCTTGGCTTTGGCTTCTTCCGGGCTGAGGCCGAGGGCTTGGGTGTCCACCTGACAGGCTTTCAGCAGATCTCCTGTTGGCTTTTCCTTGAAATCGACGATGCAACCGTTCTCGCCAAGCTTGAGCAAGCCAAAACCCGAGGCCACTTTTTCTTCACAGGGGAGCACCGCCAGCGTCACATCGGCTCCCACCTGCCGGTGATGGTGGATGAAGGGGCGGTAGTCCATGCGGTAGAGGTGATCCCCAGATAGGATGAGGAAGTCCCGCGGCTTCCAGGAGTCCATCAGCCAGAGGTATTGGCGGACAGCATCGGCGGTGCCTTGGAACCAATCGGGATTGTCAGGGGTTTGTTGGGCCGCCAAAACGTCCACAAAGCCGCCTGTGAAGGGGGACAAGCGGTAGGTGTTGACGATGTGGCGGTTCAGAGAGGCAGAGTTGAACTGGGTGAGGACGTAGATTTTTTCGATGTCGGAGTTGATGCAGTTGCTGACCGGGATGTCGATGAGGCGGTATTTGCCGGCCAGGGGCACAGCAGGTTTAGCGCGGCGCTTGGTCAGGGGATAAAGTCGGGTGCCACGCCCACCTCCCAAGATGATCGCCAGTACATCGCGCATGGTTGTCCTCCACCAGGCTACACCCAATAGCATAGACTGCTGCGGGGCCACCTCAACGGCTGTCCTGTCGGATCTGGCCAAGCTGCTCGGGAAGGGGAACAAGTTGGCAAGACAGAATGCAGGGAGAGCTGATGGCGCGCATCCTGGCCTTTACCAACAACAAAGGGGGCACCGGCAAGTCCACCCTCTGCGTCCACGCGGCTCAGTTGACGGCCCAGCGGGGATACCGAGTTTTGCTCATCGATCTCACGTCCCAGGCCACCGCCAGCAACCTTTACCTGGAAGGGGCCGGATCCCTGGCGGCACTGGAAACGGCTTGGGCCAGCTTACACCCGCAGCACCAACGTCCTCTGGAAGAGGTGATCTACTGCACGGACAAGGGAGTGGATGTGGCGCCCTCCCACAGCACCATGGCGGAAGTGGCGGCCCAACTGGCTGCTGCCGGAGAGACGGGTCAGGATCTGTTGCAGCGCCAACTGGATCCCTTGCTGCCGGACTACGACTTCATCTTTCTCGATACGCCGGGAGAACTGAATGCCCTCACCGCCAATGCCCTGCGGGTGGCCCAGCGGGTGTTGATCCCGACACGGCTCAACCGCGCCGATTTCTCCTGCACGGAAGTAACCTTGCGCTACATTGAGGCCCTGAAAGGCCAGCTAAGCCAAGCCCGCGCCATTTTGACAATGCTGGATGACCGCTATCTGCCGGGGGGCATTTGGTCGGGATCCCATACCGGGCAATTGTACGTGCAAGCGCAACAGATTTTTGCGGATGTGCTTTCACCCGTTACCATTCCAGATAGCAGCGATTTGCGCATCGCCTTTGACTACGGCTTGACGGTGATGGACTATCGGCCTGGGTCGGCGGTGTGTCAGCGGCTGCTACAGTTGGTTGAACACGAGGTGCTCTTGTGACCGGATCTGACCGTAGCCTCTTTCCTTCGTCGGGGGAAACTTCCCGCCGCTCCGGCGGAATTCGGCGCAAGGCCAGTGCTAAAACCAGTTCAGAGCCCACCTCCGCAGAGTCTACTCCCACAGGTGAGGAGCCGACAACGATGTCTTCTCAGTCTCCCCCAGAACCAACCCCAGAATTGCCGGAAATTGCAGCCCTCAAAAGCCAACTGGCCGAAGCTCAACAACTCTTGCAGGACTACCAAAACAAAGTCTCTACCCTGCAAGCTCAATTGCAGCAAGTCACTGCCCATCGGGACGAATTGCAAAAGGCGCTGGCGCAGTTGCAAGCGGTCGCAGACGAGCGGGCTAAAACCATCCAGGAGTTACAGAACCCCAGAGGACAAGCCCCCATTCAGCCCAAACCCCAATCCTCACCTCTGCACGCGCAAAAGAAGATCATGAATCGGCCCATCTTCGACAACGTATCGGCCACCGATGAAAGCATGCCCCCCTATTTGTTGGATTGACCGGGATGGAAGGGATCCCTAAGGGCGTGATTTGGATGGGGTCTCCATCTGTTCTGCTCCCTCCTGTTTTCAGCCCGACCTGTGCTTTTTTCCCTGCTTCCTGGAGATCCGGGATCCGATAGTTGGATATTGGATTGGATAACCTTTGTTCTCAGTGCCCTTCTCATGAGCCAATCTCCATCGACTCTCCCTTCTGGTGATGCCATTCCGCCCCACGGGGGCACCCTGATCAACCGCATTGCCCCGCCTGAGCAGGCGCAGGAGCTGCGTTCCAAAGCCGAACATTGCCCCATCCTCTATCTCGACGAGCGGGCCCAATCGGATCTGGAGATGATCGCTATCGGGGGCTTCAGCCCACTGACGGGGTTTATGGGGCGGGAAGATTACCAGGCCGTCCTGGAAACGATGCACCTGGCCAATGGCTTGGCTTGGTCGCTGCCGGTCACCCTGCCGGTCTCCTCAGAAGTGGCAGCGGGTCTGAAAGAGGGGCAAATGATTGCCTTGGCCAGTGCCGAGGGCAAGATCCTGGGCCTACTGGAGCTGACGGAGAAATTCACCTACGACAAAACCCGCGAAGCCCGGCAAGTTTATCGCACCACCGATGAGCAACATCCAGGGGTAAAGGTGCTCTACGAGCAGGGATCCGTCTATTTGGCCGGCCCCGTCACCCTCCTGCAGCGGGATCCCCACCCTCTTTTTCCGGCCTACCAGATTGACCCGGCCCAATCGCGGCAACTGTTTCGGGAAAGAGGCTGGAGAACCATTGTAGGCTTCCAAACCCGCAACCCCATCCACCGCGCCCATGAATACATCCAAAAATGTGCCTTGGAGATTGTGGACGGGCTATTTTTGCACCCGCTGGTGGGGGCTACCAAAAGCGACGACATTCCCGCCGATGTGCGTATGCGCTGCTACGAGGTGTTGATCGAAAAGTACTACCCCAAGGAGCGGGTGATCTTGGCCATCAACCCTGCGTCGATGCGCTACGCCGGCCCCCGCGAGGCTATTTTCCATGCTCTCATTCGCAAAAACTATGGCTGTACCCATTTCATTGTGGGGCGGGATCACGCCGGGGTGGGGAACTACTACGGTACCTACGATGCCCAACACATTTTCGATGAGTTCCAGCCGGGGGAGCTGGGCATCATTCCCTTGAAGTTTGAACATGCTTTCTATTGCACCGTCACCGGCACCATGGCCACGGCCAAGACCAGCCCCAGCCAGCCTCACCAGCGCATTCACCTCTCAGGTACCAAGGTGCGGGAAATGCTGCGCCGCGGTGAAGTGCCCCCGCCGGAGTTTTCTCGACCAGAAGTGGCCCGGCTGCTGGCCGAAGCCATGCGAGAGCGGGGTTAACCCTGGGAATCTCCCTAAGTGGCAGTCAAAAAGGGCCTGGGACAGACCAGACCCTCTGTATTGAAAGTTGTATTGAAAGTTGAACTTGAACCAGATTCCAGTCGAGTATCAGCTAGAAATCGCAGGAGCCCCGCACTGTACCCGTAGGGTCACTGCCGGGAGGAATGCGCTTTGATGAAGTACAATGAACTCATGAGCCAAGTCCTGACCGTCTCCTGTAAGCTCAAGGCGTCCCAGTCGCAAGCCGCCAAATTGGACGCGACGATGGAGGCTTTTGGCCAAGCCTTGAACTGGGTCAACCAGAACACGCCGGAGAAGATCGTCAACGCGGTCAAACTGCAATCCCTTTGCTACTACGAGATTCGAGCCCGGTTTGGCTTGTCCAGTAACTTGGCTCAACAGGTGTGCAGACGGGTAGCGGGTTCCCGCAAAGTGGCTAAGCAGAAAAAGCGTCCCGTCAAGGAGTTTAAGAGCGGCTTTGTTACCTACGACGCCCGTATCTTTTCGTTCCGTCAAAAAGACTGGACGGTGTCGCTGACCACGGTGGAAGGGAGAGAACGCTTTGAACTGGCCATTGGCAACTACCAGCGTGGGATGCTGGCTGGTTCCAACCCCAAATCTGCCACCCTGGTCAAGCGCAAAGATGGCTCCTACTACATCCAGATTTGCGTAGAGAAAAAGCCACCCAAGCAACAAGATACCGACAAGGTGATCGGGGTGGACTTGGGGAGGACAGATATTGCCCATACGTCAGAGGGGGACAACTGGAATGGACAGCAGTTGAGCAGAGTCCGAGAGCGCTACTCCCGGTTGAGGGCGGTACTCCAACGCAAAGCCAGTAAGGGCACACGCAGTTCGCGGCGCAGATGCCGTCAACTGCTGCAACGGCTGTCTGGCAAGGAGAGACGTTTTCAGGCGTGGGTCAATCATCGCATCTCCAAAGCTATTGTCTCCAGGGCAAAGGCTACCAACAGCGCTATCGCCCTGGAAGACCTGACAGGGATCCGGAAAAGAGTCAATCAACAGCCGCGCAGCAAAGCCGAGCGACGCAGGGCCAACAGTTGGGCGTTCTACCAACTACGTCAATTTCTGGAATACAAGGCGAGAGTTGCAGGGGTTTCTCTGATTCTTGTTCCGCCTGCCTACACGTCGCAGACCTGTCACAAGTGTTTACACATCCATCCCGATCCTGCGCAATCCTATCGCAGTGGTAAGTCGTTCAAGTGTGGGCACTGTGGATGGGAAGGAGATGCGGACTTGAATGGTGCAAACGTAATTGCGCTCTTGGGGGCTGTCGTAAACCAGCCTAGAGGTTCGGGCTTGTTTTGTTCTCTGGTAGAGCAGAGCAGGCTCAGGGCTACTGAAAGCCCGCTCCGTACCGCTTAGCGGTCGGAGCCGGGTAGTTTACGCCGGCTCCGCTAGATTGATTGTCGGGTTGCGGTCGAAGAAGCCCCAAGGTACCAGCCTAAAGCCCGTTCTGTGTACAGGCATGACGGGCCAATCCTCATCCCATGAAAAAACCCCTGCCCAACGGCATGAGGAGGATGTATGATGGGGAGCCCGCGTTTCTACAGAACTCCCTCGAAGTCAAGCAGCCCTGAATAGGCAGCAACAGTTCTCATCCCGCCTCAAACCAGAGTTGTTCGGGATCCACATAATAGCAGCGGGCATTGTCCGCACAGATCAGCGCCCAGCCGTTTTGGTCGGCCTCGACCAAAGTATACTCACACTGGGGAATGAAATAGCCTTGGTGGTTTCGGGTATCGCTCTTAACCCAAACGGTCTGACGGTTCATCTTAAAGTTCCTCCCATCTGCAGTCAAAGGGGTCAAAAAAGTGAGGTTGGAAAACGGGACTCGATTCAGTGGCTATGGAAGCGGCGGCAGTGCAACACCACTGCAATATCCACTGCAATATAATGAAGTGCAGCCACCGCCGAGCTAAGCATCTCGCGCCAGCCCGGAGTTCAATCTCATCAATCAACTGAGGCCGGGGAAGAGAAGCGACGAGAGCTAACCCCTATCGATAAATGGATCCCATATTGCTATTGGGTACAAGAAGTTTAGCACCAACTCCATGAGAACATCGCTAAGAGTTGTAGATTAAAATAAAAAGCTCTAGATTTTCCTAAAGTCTTGTTGCAAAACAAGGAATAGGGTCACTTAATCTTCTTCAAAGAGCCAGTTGTAAATCTTGCTCAAGTGGGGCCAAGCAGGACGGCGGTTCCCTCCCTCTTGCAGGTTGGATTTGACACCCTCAATCTGCTCGGGATCCCGTGCCAAGATTTGCTTAATGGCCTCCACCTGCTGGCGTACCCCGGTTTTTTTCAGCTCCAGCATGGCTAGGGTCAGATTCACACGGGGCTGGGCATCCACCGGATCCAACTTCACAGCAGTCTGGGCGGCCTTCAGAGCTTTTTCCGCCTGCCCCTCCAGAAGGTAGAGCCAGGACAAGCACGTCCAAGCCGCCGCCGCCTTTGGGGATCCCTTACAGATCGACTCAAAAGAGGGAATTAACGTCTTGGCCGCTTCCCCGGATTCATAGCGCCGAATCCCTTCCTGAAACAATTCTTCAATTTTTTGGCTCATCTCCCCCAACCCAGCACATCAACCTATTGACAAAATCGACAAGCTACCCGTGTAGGGTCGCTCTTGCCTGCTCGCTCATCTGTTGTAGCGCACTGCCGCTGGGGAGAGGGATCCCTTCTCCTTCGGCCAGCCAGAGCCAGTACTCGATATTGCCGGCAGAGCCGGTAATGGGCGACCACGTGTAGCCTTGCACCTGCCAACCCTGGGCCACGGCCGAGCGCATCACCGTCTCCAGCACGCGGGCATGGACAACCGGATCCCGTACCACCCCCTTTTTGCCCACCTGATCCCGGCCCGCCTCAAACTGAGGCTTTACCAGCAACAAAGCTTCCCGCGGCGGGCGCAACAGGTTCCAGAGAGGATCCAACACCTTGGTTAGGGAAATAAAAGAGAGATCCACCACTGCTAGATCTGGCCAGCTTGGAGTAGGCACCTCCGTTCCGTAGAGATCGACAGGCTGCAGGTAGCGCAGATTGGTTCGTTCCTTGAGGATGACCCGTGGGTCGGTTCGCAGAGACCAGGCCAGTTGCCCATAGCCCACATCCACTCCGTAGACCCGCTGGGCTCCCCGTTTCAACAAGCAGTCTGTAAAACCTCCTGTGGAAATGCCCGCATCCAAACAAATACGACCCTGCACCTGAACAGGAAAAGTTTGCAGCGCCCCCTGTAGCTTTTCTCCCCCCCGTGAGACAAAAGCAGGCCCAGACTGGACTTGCACCGCTGGATCCCCGCTCACCCAGGTTCCAGGCTTTTCCGCCCGCACCCCATTTAGAAAGACTTCTCCTGCCAAAATGGAGCGTTGCGCTTGCTGGCGTGAGGAAAAATATCCGCGCTCCACCAACCAGCTATCCAGACGCACCCGCTTGGCCATCTCGCCGGTGCCTCACCTTGCATAGATCTTCCCGCCCATTAGAATAGGCGAGCGGGATCCCAACTGACCAGAATTGAGGGATCGCCAACAGCAGATTAGCCGAACCGTCCGCTCACGTACTCTTCCGTTTCCCGATGGGCGGGAGCGTTGAAGATTTTCTCAGTGCGGTTAAACTCCACCAACCGTCCGTAGCGAACCCCCTCTTCGTCGACTTCAGTGTTGAAGAAGGCGGTAAAGTCGGAGACCCGCGCTGCCTGCTGCATGTTGTGGGTAACGATAATGATCGTGTAGCGACGGCCCAGTTCCTTGAGCAACTCCTCAATGCGCAACGTGGAGATTGGATCCAACGAGGCACAGGGCTCGTCCATCAGGATCACCTCTGGTTGGATGGCCAAGGTGCGGGCAATGCAGAGGCGCTGCTGCTGTCCCCCCGAAAGGGAGAGGCCGCTCGTCTTCAACTTGTCTTTCACCTCGTCCCAGAGGACGGCCTGACGCAATGCGCGCTCTACCAGCTCATCCAAGTCTCCTTGGTAGCCGTTGATCCGTGGCCCAAAGGCAATGTTGTCGTAGATGGACTTCGGGAAGGGGTTGGGCTTTTGGAACACCAGGCCAACTCGCCGCCGCACTTCAGCAGGATCTACATCGGGATCGTAGATGTTTTTCCCGTGAAAAATTACGGATCCCTCTACTCTCGCTCCCGGGATCAGATCGTTCATGCGGTTAAAGCAGCGCAGCAAAGTACTCTTGCCGCAGCCCGAAGGGCCAATAAAAGCAGTGATGTGATTCTTGGGAATCTTCAGAGAAACCTGCTTCACCGCCAAATGAGAGCCGTAGTAAACACTGACTGCTTGCGTTTCCAGCTCAACAGTTAACTTGGCAGACTTCTTAGAGGAATCAGGAGTGCCGGGAAATGGAGGGCGCATAGGAATACCAGAGGTAGACGTTGCTTCAGAACCCAAACTCAAAATCGAAGAATAGTGAGGCAAAAATCTCAGAAGAACCAGATCAGATAGTAATGGTTTCCTGACGACGACTCAGCAGCAGCCGGAAACTGATCGTGGTGATCAAAACCAGAATCACCAAAGCCAAGGCTCCTCCCCAAGCAATTTTCTGCTGGTTCTCGAAGGGAACAATGGCAAAGTTGTAGATCAGCACCGCCAGCGAAGCTACTGGCTTCAGCAAACCATCGGGCCATAGGAAACTGAACAGAGCGGTGAAGATTAGAGGCGCTGTTTCCCCTGCTGCTCGGGCAATGGCCAAAGTCACCCCCGTTAGGATCACCGGCAAGGCAGCCGGCAAGACAACTCGAAACACGGTCTGCACCCGGGAAGCGCCCAGAGCATAGGCAGCAGCCCGAGTATCCGCCGGCACCAAGCGCAGAGCCTCCTCGCAGGAGAGGATGATGATCGGCAAAGTCAGCACCGATAGAGCTACCCCACCCGCCAGGGCAGAAAAGGTCTTAGTGGAGAGCACAAGCACCCCATAGGCAAACACCCCGGAAATGATGGAGGGAACCCCGGTCAGAACCTTGATGACGAAGCGCAAAGCCGAGGCTGTTGAGCTGTTCTGTCCAAACTCCGAAAGGTAAATCGCAGCAAACAAGCCAGTTGGGAAGGAGATCAAGATGGCAATCGATACCACAATGATCGTCCCCAGCACTGCGTTGCCAAAGCCACCTACCTGATCGCCAGGAGGAGGAGGAAGCTGGGTTAAGGTCTGCCAATTGAAGCGCTCAATGCCATTGACGAAAACATAGTAAAGGATGGAAGCGAGCACAACAATCGCAAAAATGCTGGAAGCAAAGATCAGGCCTGTCATCACCCAGTCCAGCACGACGCGCTTGGATCTGACTTTGCGTTTGAACAAATTGGCCTGTGCTGCCACTTGTGTCGCCATGTTCCTCTACTCCCGAGAAGCCGTCAAAGCAAACTTGACCCGACGAACCATCAGCTCAGCGATGATGTTGACCACCAGCGTAATGACCAGCAAGATCAAAGCCGCATACATCAGAGCCGAGATCTGCTCGTCGGCTGCTTCTGCAAACTCGCTGGCCAGCAATGCAGGGATGTTGCTGGCAGGGGCCAAAAGCGAGACTCTAATCCCCCGCGCATTGCCAATCAGCATTGCCACCGCCATGGTCTCGCCCAGGGCGCGTCCCAAACCCAGCACCACAGCCCCCAACATACCCCCAATCGCAGCCGGTAGTACCACTCCAAAAATAGCTTCCCATCGCGTAGCCCCCATCGCATAGGCAGCCGCGCGCAGCTCAGGAGGAACAGCCACCAAAACCTCTCTGGCGATGGCCGTGATGATGGGGATGATCATGATCCCCAAAACAACCCCTGCCGTCAGCATCCCCGGCCCAATCGGTGGTGTGCTGAAAATGGGAAGCCAATTGAAGTTCTCGTACAGGAACATCTGAACGGGGCGGAAGAAGGGGATGAAGACAAACAATCCCCAAATGCCGAACACCACACTGGGAATAGCCGCCAACAGCTCAACCACAATGATCAGAGCCAGACGCAAGGACTTCGGAAGAAAATCCTCGCTCAGAAAAATAGAGATGCCAAAGCTAAAAGGAACCCCCACAATCAGAGCGATGAGAGAAGTCACTAGCGTGCCGTAGATCTGTGGCCAGGCCCCATAGATATCCTCGACCGGATCCCAGGTGGTGTTCCAGAAAAAGCTTAGTCCAAACCTGTCTATAGCAGGTAAAGACTGAATGCCGATCTCCAGAGCAATCCAGAGCAGCAGGAAGGCCGAGAAAAACACGGCAATCCGCGTAGCCCAGATAAAAACCTGGTCGCGCCGGCGCTGGAAAACCGGCCGAGGCCGAAACAGAAGGTTGCTGTCAGAAGAAAGGGAGCTCATACGCCTGGAGCTAGGGATAGTTGTTGACACGCCCCCCGTCCTAAAGAACGGGGATTCTTGTTCCTGGTTCTACTTAGTAAAAGTTCTTACGGAGTGATATTTTCTAGCGCAGCCAGAGCTTTTTGCCGCGTTTCTTCCGGCAGAGGGACATATCCCAACTGCTCAGCGAAAGCCTGCCCCTCAGTGAGGCCGTAGCGGAGAAACTCTCTAACGGCCTTGGAAGTCTCGGCTTTGGGGTAAACCTTGTATGCAAGGATCCAGGTGTAGCCCGCAATAGGGTAAGAGTCTTCCCCACTAGGATCCGGATCGACCCCCAGCAAACGCTCGTCGAGCTGAATTCTGGCCAGCGCCGCTTTCTCCGTCTCGACGTTGGGAGTTACAAACTTGCCTGCCCGGTTTTCCAGACGGGCAATGTTCAGGTTGTTGAGCTTGGCAAAGCCGAATTCCACGTAGCCAATCGAGCCAGGAATTTGCTTGATCTGCTCGGAAACCCCTTCGTTCCCACGCGCCCCTACGCCGGTTGGCCAGTTTACCGAAGAGCCGCGACCCACCTTTTGCTTCCACTCTGGGCTAATAGCGTTGAGGTGAGTGGTGAAGATATCGGTGGTACCACTTCCATCAGAGCGATGCACGACGGTAATCGGCAAATCCGGGAAAGTCACCTGTGGGTTAAGGCCAGCCAGCAGGGGATCGTTCCAGTTCTTGATCTTGCCCAGGAAGATATTCGCCAGTGCCAGGCGGGAAAGGCGGATTTCGGGGCCCACCCCAGGAATGTTGTACGCTGCAACTAACGCTCCGCCCACCATGGGTACAGAAACCATCCCTTTGGGAGGGTTAGCCTCATTCTCAATTTGGTTGATCTCTTCAGGACGGGGCACGCTGTCACTGGCACCGAAATCGACCGTGCGGGCTACAAACTGCCGACGACCCGCACCGCTTCCTACAGACTGATAGTTGACCTGGATGTTAGGGTTTTTCTTGCCAAACTCTTGGGCCCAAGTTTGATAGATGGGGGCCGGGAAGGTCGCCCCAGCGCCATTGATGGTGATGGTCTGCTGAGCAAACACCCGCTGCCAATTCGTCTGACTGGCCGCAAAGCCGGCAACAGTGGCAGATAGAAACTTCAGGAAAGAACGACGCTCCAAGGGGTGCAACGTCACCATACAGATCTCCTCTCCCAGATGAAGATAAAATCCTAGCCCAGATCTAAAAAAGGCTACTTCACTCGAGAACCTTACCCAACCCAATCAAAACTCGTCGGGCTGGGTATGCCACTACCGCCTGGAAGCTTGGAGGCAACCCTCAAGCTAACCCTGCGATCCTCAACAAGCCTTCAACCGATCGCAACATCCCAGGGATCCCTTTGAGCACGCAGGGTTCCCTCGGGAACGCTCCATTGAAGACTTCGCCAGTCCGCGCAGCTACTATAACGTAAAGGCCAGTTGTTTTTAGTTAAAACGAGGTTAAGCCCAGGTTATCTCTGGGGATATCCGCCAAATGTTGCAAACCCCTCAAGGGATCCCCTTTGGTGTCAGCCACTCCCTATCCTGGATTGGGTATCTCCCAAAACAGAGAACTTCCGCCTTTTGAGTTTGGAAAGGTGGCTTCTTCATCTTCCCGCCAAGGTTCAGAGCTGGAAGAGGACTCTAGAGACCTGCCAATCGGGAATAAGCTCTGAGAAGGGATCCCTCATGCCAAAGGGCTGAGGCGTAGGGGGCAGCTTGCTTTGGAGTTTATAGTCGTTTCAGGCTAGGGTGAGACGCCTGGGCTATTGAGAAAAGCCTTCTTCCCCCGTACATTATTGCTCCGTAACGCTGACGCGACGGCGCGACCAACGTTCTAGGTGGGGGTGCAGTGTCCTGGTTTGAATCGAAATGACCATAAGCTGACAATGGCTCTGCTGAGCCTCTAGAATGGAGGGCTGTCGAGAAAAGAAGTGTCTTCCCAATGTCAAAACGCAACATGCAGGTTGTGCTGCGCCAGGCGATCCCAGGGCTGGGCAAGCCCGGAGAGATTGTCAACGTCAAGCCCGGATATGCTCGCAACTACCTCTTCCCACGGCAGATGGCGGTGCGGGTTACCCCTGGCATACTGAAGGAGCAGCAAATGCGCTTGGAGCAAGAAGCGGCTCGTAAACTGGCAGAAAAACAGCAGGCAGAAAACTACAAAACCGCACTGGAGACTATCGGTCGTTTTGTCGTCCGCAAGAAGGTCGGAGAACACGATCTCTTATTTGGGCAGGTGACCACCAGCGATATTGCCGAGGTGGTGCTGGCTACCAGCGGCCTGGATATCGACCGCCGCAACATTCTGCTCAACGAGGAGATCAAGAAAACCGGGGTTTATCCCGTGCAGGTGAAGCTACACCCCGAAGTTACCGCTACGCTGCGCATTCAGGTTACTCCTGAATGAGAACCCACTTCTTAAGGATCCCCGAGTTCCTGGGGGGGATCCTGGGGTGGGCAGGGTTTCTGCCTTAGACGACAAGCGGGTATGCTCAGCCTATAGCTTGGCCTACCTGCTGAGTGGGCCTGCTTGGCTGAGAGGCCGGTTGCCCTAGGGCTGGGTTGATTTTCCTATCCTAGCTTGTGGTGATCAGCGATTACGACTTAACGGGTGGGGATCGGCTTCCTCCTCAAAACATTGAAGCCGAGGAGGAAATCCTGGGGGGCATTCTCCTCGATCCGGATGCGTTGGTGCGGGTCGCGGAGTTCCTGCGTCCAGAGATGTTCTATATCTCTGCCCACCAAGAGATTTACCGGGCTGCTCTCCAACTGCACAGCCAAGGGCAGCCCACCGACCTGATGACTGTGTCTGCTTGGTTGGCGGATCATCATCTTCTGGAGCGGGTGGGGGGAACAGGGGCGATCCGTCGTCTGCTGGAGCAAACCGTCAGCAGCGTCAACATCGACCAGTATGCCCGCCTGGTGATGGATAAATACATGCGCCGCCAGTTGATCCAGGTGAGCAATACCTTGGCTCGTTTGGCCTACGATACCAGCCAACCCCTATCTCAGGTAATGGATCAAGCCGAGCAGGAGGTGTTTCGACTCACCCAAGAGCGGGTGCAGCGTAGCCTCATCCCGGCCTCTGAGGTTTTGGTCAATATCTTCTCGGATTTGGAAGAGAAGTTCCAAAGCGGGGCACAGCTTCCGGGGATCCCGACCAAATTCATCGACCTGGATAACCTGACTCAGGGCTTGCAGCGATCCGATTTGCTGATTCTGGCCGGTCGTCCCTCGATGGGGAAGACCAGTCTTGCCCTCAACATTGCCCAAAATGTGGCTGCCTATGCCAAGCAGCCGGTCGCCATCTTTAGCTTGGAAATGTCACGAGAGCAACTGGTGCAGCGGCTTTTGGCCAGCGAAGCCCGCATCGACAGCAGCCGTCTGCGTTCTGGGCGCATCAGCGAACACGAGTGGCAGCGCCTGGGACAAGCCATTGGTTTTTTATCGCAATTGCCCCTGTTCATCGACGATACCCCCGACTGTACCGTTACAGAAATTCGCTCCAAAGCGCGGCGTTTGCAGGCGGAACAGGGGGGAACGTTGGGGATGGTGTTGATCGACTACCTACAACTGATGCAGGGATCCGCCGTCGACAACCGGGTGCAGGAGCTGTCGCGCATTACCCGTGGTCTCAAGGCCATGGCCAAAGAGCTGATGGTGCCGGTGCTGGTGCTGTCTCAGCTCAGTCGGGCTGTCGAGTCTCGCTCCGACAAACGTCCACAGCTGGCGGATCTGCGGGAATCGGGCTGTCTGGCCGGGGATACGCAGGTGATGGATGTGGATCGCGGCAAGATCTGGCGGTTGGATCAACTGGCGGCCCTACCGGCTGCGGCGGAACTGCCCCGCCTGCTCAGCTTGAACGGGCGCGGACGCCTGGTGCCCCAGCAGCCGGTGAAGGTGTTTCGCAGCGGTCACCAGCCCACTTGTCTTCTGAAAACCCGCCTCAACTTTTCCATTCGCGCCACCGGCAATCACCCCTTTTTCACCCAACAGGGCTGGAAAACCCTGGATGAGCTGCAATTGGAAGAAGAGGTGGCGGTGGTGGTGCAGGAGGGGCTGATCTGGGATCCGGTGGTGCTCATCAGCGAGCCGGGGGAGCCTCAGCCGGTTTACGACATCGAAATGCCCCGCCATCACAACTTCGTGGCCAACGGGCTGCTGGTACACAACAGCATCGAGCAGGATGCCGATCTGGTGATGATGATCTATCGCCCGGAATACTACGATCCCAACACCAGCGATCGCGGCATTGCCGAGGTCATCATTGCCAAACATCGCAACGGCCCCACCGGCACTGTGCGCCTGCTGTTTGAAAGTCAGTACACCCAGTTTCGCAACCTGGCGGATCCCAACCGCTGAGCAATCGACGCTGAAGAGGGATCCGGAGCTGCTGCCTTGGGAACAACCCCGCAAGGTGTTAGCTTAGGATCGCTGCGGGCCAAAGCGTTGCTCTTGAGCCGGCTACCCTCTCTCCTAATGCTCAAAACGATATGTTTAAAAACGTGTTAATTGCCACCGACCGCCGAGATGGCCTGCAGCGTTTTGGCAAGTGTCTAGAAGATCTGCACAGCAATGGCATCGAGCGCGTCACCTTCGTCCGCAGCGTAGATTGGCAAGAGGACGACATCGGCATTCCCGACGACATTACCCCCGAAGTCCAAGCGGAGCAGGCCCAGTTGCAGAAGCTGCTGAACCCGATCCCGGCGGGCTTGGAAGTCAAGGCTTTGGTGCAGGTGAGCAGGCCAGCCGACCTCATCCTAAAAGGCATCCAAGCCTATGGCTCCGATCTGCTCATCACAGGCATGGGTACCCACAATCTGCTTGCCGAAAAATTGTTCGGCAGCACCACCATGGCACTGTTGCCGAAGCTGAAAATCCCCCTGCTGGTGATGCGCCCCCAACTGCTGGCTACCTTTACCCTGGAGGAACTGCGCCTGCGCAGTCGCCACCTGTTTCGTTGCCTCTTGGTGCCTTTTGACTTTGAACAGCCGCGTCAGCAGTTGCTCAACCACCTCGGCCATCTGCTGCCCGGTACTTCCCAGTGTCAGACGGTTACCCTGCTCTACGTGGTGGATCCCAGCGCCCGCCGCAACCAAGGAACTCCGGTGGAGGTGCTCCAACGCAAAGCCGAGGCTGACCTGGCCCAGGTGCTTGAACCCCTGAGCGAGCAGGTGAAGCCCGTACAGCTGCGCACCCTGGTGCGGGTGGGATCCCCTCTCAAAGAGATCCTGGCTACTGCTGCCGATGAAGACATGACGGCCATTGCCACTGCCTCCCCCCATGTGGGCAGCTTTTGGGAGTGGTCGGTTCGCAGCCTCACCGGCGAGATTTTGCGGCAAAGTTGGCATCCGGTGTTGTTTTTCCCGCGCGGGTCTTTGGCCCAATAAATCCAGGCAAGATCCAAGCCGAGTGTTGCAGATTGAACTCACCTTCCATGAACCCCCCTTCTACGACAGCGCTGTGGGATCTGTTTCGGGCGGTGGCCCAAGGGGAGCTCACCCCAGAGCAAGCCCTGCAAGCCTATCGCTTTCTGCCCTTTGAGCCGGTGGGAGACTTCGCCCATGTGGATCACCACCGTCCCTTGCGCACGGGCTTTCCTGAAGCCGTGTGGGGGCCGGGCAAAACCCCAGATCAGATCGCCCAAATCCTGGAGCAACTCCACCAGCGGGGATCCCTGGCCTTGGCCACCCGCATCGAAGCCCAGGTGTATGCCGAGATCCGCAGCCGCTTGCCCCAGGCCCAGTATTCCGAGTTGGCCCGCTTGTGTTGGATCCCGTCCCGGCAGGTGGTCAGCCATCCTGGACAGGTCAGCGTGATCTCCGCCGGCACTGCCGACTTACCGGTGGCAGAAGAAGCCGCCCTCACGCTGGAGCTTTCCGGATTTCAGGTGAAGCGCCTCTGGGATGTGGGGGTGGCCGGGATCCATCGGCTGCTGCACAACCGGGCGGCCCTGCAAGCAGACGTGCTGATCGTGGTGGCGGGCATGGAGGGGGCCTTGGCCAGCGTGGTGGCGGGTCTGGCGGATTGTCCGGTGATCGCTGTGCCCACCAGCATTGGCTACGGGGCCAGCTTCCAGGGCTTGGCTGCCCTGCTCACTATGCTCAACTCCTGCGCAGCGGGGGTGGGAGTGCTGAACATTGATAACGGTTTTGGGGCGGCGATTCTGGCAGGCCAGATCCTGCGTTGCGGACAACGGCTGGCAGCTCGATTGAGTTCATGCGGCCCCACTGGAGATCCAACAGGGAATCGACAGATTTCGGAAGGTTAAGAATTGTAAATAGATCCTGAGCCAAACAGGCTATACTCAGGCCATAGTTTAGGCTTGGGCTTTCTCTTTCCCATCCTTCGGGAGTTTGAGGGTGTTGCCTCTGGTCACCTAACTGGGTTCATGCCTTTTTCTGGGGTACCTTTATCCGAAGATGGGGAGGGTTCCTACGCTGGTTAACTGCTGTGTTGGACTGACTGGGGCGGACAAAACGCGCGAATATGCTAATTGATGCAACACTTGTCAAAAATGCAACAGATGCGATGGGAGCGACCTTGATCCTGGCGCAAGGGATGACTCAGTCCTTCACCTGGACAGATATTTTCTTGGTAGTGGCTTTGGTGTTTTTGGAGGCCGCCCTCTCTGCGGACAACGCCGTTGCCCTAGCAGCTCTGGTGAAGCATCTGCCCACCCCCCAGCAGCAGAATCGGGCCTTGCGCTGGGGCATCATCGGCGCTTACAGCTTTCGCATTGCCATTGTCTTCGCGGCAGTTTGGTTGGTGGAGTATCCACCCGCTCAGTTTTTCGGGGCCTGTTATCTGCTCTGGCTGGCCTGGCAGCATTTTCGGGGCGGGGAAGAAGGCCCAGAACAGGACATCACCCGCCACGCCAATTTTTGGCAGACCCTGGTGATGGTGGAACTGACGGATCTGGTCTTTTCTTTCGACAGTATCGCTGCTTCGGTGGGTGTCTCCCGCAAGGCTTGGGTAATCATCCTCGGCGGCATTCTCGGCATTACCCTGATGCGCTACATGGCTTCTCTGTTTTTGCGTTGGTTGGACGAGTTCTCTCACCTGGAAGATGCCGCTTTTGCCATCATTGCCCTGGTGGGGAGCACCATGTTGTTGGAGGTGTTTTTCCCCCAAATCGAGATCCCGGAGTGGGGGATGGTGGTGGCTGTGATCCCCCTATTTGTCTGGGGTTTCTCGCGGCGCGTGAAACTCAATTCGGAGCAGGATGAACAGCCGGAGCTGGCTGACGGAGAGAAGAGGGAAGAGAAAAGAGCAGGGGTTACAGACGAGATGGAAATCGTCCCCTCCGGTTGGGTGACTGCCCTTGAGGAAGACCTCGCCCCTGAGCCCCAGAGCAGAGAGAATGGAGAGGAGAGGTACGGCTTGGGCCTATCGCCAGGGATCCCTGATCTGCCTTGATAGGGCTGTTGGCTGCTTCATTGCCTTGGCCCCCACCGACTCCTAAACTAGCAGTGAAGCTGACCTGAGGAGGGAAGCATCTTGACCCCGCAGTTTTGCTTGAAATCGTTGGTCAAGTGCTTCAGAAGCAGCATGGATAGCCCAAAGGAGCAGCAGGTGTCCGAAAATAGGCTCCAACCTTTGGCTACGGCGGGGGTTCTGAGCACACCAGCAGTGCAGGGTGTTACTCCCTTGGTGGAGTTGCGCCAAGTTTCCAAGCGCTTTGGCTCGACGGTGGTGCTTGACCACGTGGATCTGAAGGTGTACCGGGGTGAGGCCCTGGGTCTGGTGGGGCCTTCGGGCACCGGGAAGTCGACGTTGCTACGCATCATTGCCGGCCTAACGGAGCCAGACGCCGGAGAAGTGCTCTGGTGCGGGATCCCACTCCCGGAGATCCAAGCCCAACACGCAACTCCCCCTTTGCGGGTAGGGATGGTGTTTCAGCAGGCCGCCCTCTTCGACTCCCTGACGGTGGAAGAAAACGTAGGGTTTTTGCTCTACGAGCACTCGCAGTTGCCCCGCTCCCGCATTCGGGAATTGGTGGCCGCCAAGCTGGAGGCGGTGGGACTGGCGGGCAAAGAGCACAACCTGCCAGAAGAACTCTCGGGGGGGATGCGCAAACGGGCCAGCTTCGCCCGCGCCATTATGGAGGATCCTTCTCTGCCCCAGGATGAGCCCCAATTGCTGCTGTACGACGAGCCCACAGCGGGCTTGGATCCCATTGCCTCCACGGTAATTGAAGATCTCATCCGGGAGCTGCAGCAGGTGAAAAAAGCCTGTGAGAGCTACATTGTGGTGACCCACCAGCACAGCACCATTTACCGCGCCACCGACCGCATTGTCCTGTTGGCTCAGGGGCGGGTGCAGTGGGAGGGATCCGTGCAGCAGATCGAAACGTGCGATAACCCCTTTGTGCGGCAGTTTTTCAGCGGTAGCGTAGAAGGGCCAATTCAAGTGGCGGGGCAGGTGTGAGGTGATGCGTTCGCGAGCAGTGCGAGAAGGGGCAGTGGGCCTGTTGATCCTGGCGGGGGCGCTGGGCTTTGCCGGCCTGTTTTTGTGGATCTACAACCTGCGCTTTGGCAGTCGCGGCTTTCAATTTACCGTCACCTATACCAACGTGGCCGGGCTGGCCGAGGGATCCAGTGTGCGGCTGCGGGGGGTAACCATAGGTCGGGTGGAGCGGATTGTGCCTCAACCCAGCCAAGTAGAAGTACAGGTGACCATTGATCAGCCCCTAGTCATCCCCCGCAACGCCCTGTTTCTTACCAAACAGACGGGGTTGGTGGGGGAAACGGTGATGGATATCCTGCCCCAGGGGAGGGGTCAGGCGGCAACGGGATCCCCTCTGGCAGCGGATTGCGACAGCAGTCAAATCATCTGCGATGGGGATGTGGTGGAGGGCAAACCTGGAGTGGATTTTGGCCAGTTATTGATCCGGCTGGATCAGTTGCTCACACGGATTAACGACGATGAGCTCTTCGACACCCTTAACGCCACCCTAGAAGGGATCACCCGCGTCGCCAATAGCGTGGCCGATCTCTCAGAAACCGTGGAAGAGCGAGTAGCTGCCCTGCGCACCGAAGATCTGGACTTGTCGCAATTCACGACCGCTGCCACAGCCATCCAAGACGCGGCTGGGGCTGTGAGGGGAACTGCCCGCAGTTTGCAAGCGGCTGCCGATCAATTCACCGCCCTGGTGGATCAAAACCGCACTTCCCTTAACGCCGCCCTGGAGAACATTCAGCAGGTGAGCGCCGATCTACAGGCCATGTCGAGCGCGGTGCGCCCGCTGGTTACCGATCCACAACTCCAGGCCGATGTGCGCCAGATCCTGGCCGAGGTGCGAGCGGCTGCGGAGAACGTGGCCCAAGCTACCGAAGATCTGCAGCAGATTGCCGCCAGCCTCAACGATCCGGGCACTTTAGCTACTCTGCGCCAAACCCTCGATTCCGCCCGCATCACCTTTCAGAATATGCAAAAAATTACCGCCGACATCGACGAGCTGACCGGGGATCCCCAGTTTCGCCGCGGCATTCGAGAGTTGGTGTTGGGGCTGAGCCGACTGGTCTCCAGTGTGCCCGGAGAAGATGGGATCCAGCCCGCGGTGGCCGAAGGGTATCACTTTCGTTTTGCGCCCGTCTCTTTTGCCCAGGGGATTGTCTCTGGATCCCAAGGATGGCAGCCGCAGACTTCCCCATAAGTTGGCTGCCTTTCCCCTCTCTCTAGCGGGAGTCTGGGATCCCTGAGATGACCCGCTGAGGTAACAACGGCGGCCAAAGCCGTTGAAGGGATCCCCAACCTGGGGTAGGCTTTGCGGATAAGGTGCTGTGCCTACGGCACCCCCTATGGCTACGCAACGCTGGCGCGACTGAGGTTGAGGTGTGAGGAATGTGTGGCATTGTCGGCTACGTGGGTTTTCAGTGGGCTGCCCCCATCCTGTTGGAGGGCCTGCGCACCTTGGAGTATCGGGGCTATGATTCTGCCGGCATCGCCACAGTGGATCCCGAAGAAGGATTGAGAGTTGTCCGCGCCACCGGCAAGCTGCACAACCTGCTGGTGAAGCTCACCGCCAACATGCCCACCGCCAAGGTAGGGATCGGACATACCCGCTGGGCCACCCACGGCGGCGTGACCGAAGAAAATGCCCACCCCCAGTGCGACGAGCGCGGGCGCATTGTGGTGATCCAAAACGGCATTGTGGAAAACTACCTGGAGCTGAAGGAGCGCCTCTTGGAGCGGGGGATCCCATTCCGCTCCCAAACCGATACGGAAGTGATCGCCCAACTGCTCGGCCTCTATACAGAAGAGCTGGGCTCCTTTGAGGCGGCCTTTGGCCAGGTCATGGGGCAACTGCGGGGGGGAAACGCCGTGGTGGCTCTGGATCGGGAGGCGCCGGATCGGCTGATCGCAGCCCGTTTGGGCAATGCCGGAGCCGTGGTGGTGGGAGAGGGAGAAGGAGAAAACTTCGTGGCCTCCGATCTGCCTGCCATTGTCCGCCATACCCGCAAGGTGGTGTTCTTAGAAGATGGGGAAATGGCGGTTCTCACGGAGTCTCAAGTGCGCTACCTGCGCATTACCGGCGAGGAGCTGCGCAAATCCAGCATCACCGTGGCCTGGGATCCCGTCTCAGCCGCCAAGGGAGGCTACAAGCACTTCATGCAAAAGGAGATCTTTGAGCAGCCCCGCACCACCACCGATACGCTGCGGGGGCGGGTGGATCTGGAACAGGGCCGGGTGACACTGGAGGGGCTAACGCTTTCTGAAGCACAACTGGCCCACATTGAGCACATCCACGCCGTAGCCTGTGGTACTGCCTGGCACGCCTGCTGGGTGCTCAAGTACTTCATCGAGAGCTTGGCCCGTACCCCCGTGGAGGTGGACTATGCCTCTGAGTTTCGCTACCGCCAGCCGGTGTTGCGCCCCAACCACCTGTTGCTGGCTCTAACCCAGTCGGGAGAAACCGTCGATACGCTGGCAGCCATGAGCGAGGCCCGCAGCCAAGGGATCCCGACTCTGGCGATTGTCAACACCATCGGATCCCAGGCCAGCCGCCTGGCGGATGCTGGAGTCCTCTACATCCATGCCGGGCCGGAGATTGCCGTGGCTTCCACCAAAGTGTTTACCGGCATGTTGGTGGCAGGGTACTTGCTGGCCTTGCAACTGGCCCAGGCCAAAGGGATCCTCAGCCCGGCCCAGATCCAAGCCCACCTGCAAGCCTTGATTGAGCTGCCGGGCAAGATCAGCCTGATGCTGAAGGACGCCGCCCTCTACGACCAACTGGCGGAGCAGTACCATCATGTTGCCAACATGCTCTATCTGGGCCGCTGGGTTAACGCCCCGATTGCCCTGGAAGGAGCTTTGAAGATGAAAGAGGTGAGCTATATCCACGCCGAAGGCTACCCGGCAGGGGAGATGAAGCATGGCCCTATCGCCCTCATCGACGAGCGGGTGCCGGTGGTGTGCATTGCCACCCGGGATCCCGTCTACGAAAAAATGCTCTCCAACATCGAACAGGTGCGGGCGCGGGGGGGACGGGTGATCGCCCTCATCAACCCCGAAGACACCCAGGTGCGGGAGAAAGCCGACCACATCATCGAGGTGCCCAGCACGACACCCCTGTTGTCGGCGGTTCTGAACGTGATCCCCCTGCAGTTGTTCGCCTACGCCATGGCTTTGCGCCGCGGAGCCGATGTGGATCAGCCGCGCAACTTGGCTAAGTCGGTAACAGTGGAGTAACGGCTGTCGCTCTTGCCACCGCCAGCCCCTGGTTTTTGCAAAATCGGGCAGATCACCTCTTTTTCATCAGCAGCCGCAGGGGGGATCTGCCAATCGGAGAGGAGACCTTGAATTTGGCTTTTCAGCGCTTGCAGATCGGCAATTCGCTGTTCAATCTCCTGCAGCTTGCCTTGCAGATGCTGGCGAATTTCTGGACAAGGCTGCTCCCCTCGGTCGTGGACATCCAGGATTTGGCGGATTTCTTCTAAGCTCAGGCCCAGGCTCTGGCAGCGGCGGATAAAGGCCAGACGAACCAAAACCGAAGGGTCGAACAGCCGATAGCTGGACTCCGCCCGTTCCACCGTTGGCTTCAGCAGGCCTATCGATTCGTAGTAGCGCACCGTGCGTACAGGCAAGCCGGCTGCTAGAGCCACCTGGCCGATCTTCAGGCTAGCAGACAAGTCTCGGACAGCAGCAGGATTCGACATGCCTTCAACTGGATCTTTTGTGGATTCCTCCAGCCTAACAAAGCCAATCTCGGAAGATGGAGAATGGCCATCTGGCTGCGCCTCACCTCCCCCTCTTCCCTGCAGCTTGGGCTATATCTGGAGATCCTGCATCGGGACAGAGTCAGCTTCAAGAGATCCCTCAGGTCTTACTGCCCATCTCGGCAGCTTGGATCAAGGCCCTGGCCCGCTGTTGATCCAACTTGGCCTGCAAGCGCTCTTGCTTGTCGCTGCTGGTATTCAAAACTTTGCTGGCTTCATCCAAGAGGGCCTGAGCCGCCGCCTTATCCACTGTTTCGCCCCGCTCGGCTCGGTTAACCAGGACGGTTACCTCGTTGTTTTCGACTTCTGCAAATCCGCCCATGACCGCAATGGCCGACCACTTTCCATCGGCTTTGACCCGCATAACGCCATTGCCGATAGCAGTTAAGAGGGGGGCGTGCCCGGTGAGAATGCCCAATTGGCCCGAAGTGGCAGGGAGGATCACTTCCTCGCTGGGGGCATCCCAAACCGTGCGGTCGGGGGTAATCACACGAACCATCAGCGTCACGACAGATCTCCTGAAAGCTTGAGCACTTTCGCGTCGACGGTGCGGAGCACCCTGGTTTCGATCCTAGCGGATTAGGATCCCTGCAGCTTTGCCTGGTTCCCCTTTTGTCTTTATTCTCTCGGGGCAGCCACACTTAACCTGGACATAACCTTGCCTTTACTTCAGACTGGGAGGCAAGCGCTAAGGTGTTGTCGGGAACACTTATCTCATGCCCCAACCTCAGCATTGACGGCCAGCCCATTGCTGTTGGTTTGCAAGGGGGAGCCCAACGACTGGTGCGCCCAGTTTTCCTAGCGGAGCCAGCCTATGCCTGAAGCGATGCCTAGCCATTTTGCTGCCGGCCTGTCCACACGGGAGCGCCAACTGCTGGAAGACCTCTACCGCAGCCGCAGTTTATCCCCCTACACTCCCGGCCAGGTTATCCCTTTGTTTCCTGATGAATGGGTGATCGTCTGTCGGGGGGTGGTGCAGTTGACCACCCTCTATCCCAACGGTGGTGAGGCGCTGTTGGGGTTTGCCGGCCCTTCCATGCCCCTGGGATCCCCGCTGACGATGTTGGATCCCTACCAAGCCACGGCTTTGACGGCAGTTGATGTGCTGCGGCTGCCGGCAGCAGAAGTGGAAGCCTCAGAGATCCTGAGTCAAGGGCTGCTCAAGCAGGTGGTGCGTCGGCTGCGCCAAACCGAAGCATTGCTCGCCTTGGCCGGACGGCGGCGGGTGGAGGATCGGCTGCGCCAGTTGCTCTCCCTTTTGGCTGGGGAGCTGGGATCCCCAGTTGCGACAGGGGTTCGCATTCAGGTGCGCCTTACCCACCAGGACTTGGCCAATGCCATCGGCACCACCCGGGTCACCATTACCCGTCTCCTGAACCGTTTTCGCCAGCAGGGCTGGATTGCGGTGGACAAAAACCGTCACCTTGTTATCAAACTCGCCCCCGCTCCGTGAAGCTAGTAGAAAGCCAGTAGAAGCTGAATAAGATCTGCTTCTAGGGCATGGCTAAAAGCTGGCAGTTTTTTGTTCGGAGTTGTAGTCGTTGCAGGTTAGAGTGAGATGCCTGGGCTATCGATCGCGCCAGCGGGACGCAGTCCTTGAAAAGCCTTCTGGCCCCGTGCATTATTGCTCCACAACGCTATTGCTCCGCAACGCTGACGCGACGACGTGACCAATGTTTTAGGTGTGGGTGCAGTATCTCAGTTTGAATCGAAATGGCCATAAACTGTTAGAGAATGGCTGCGTTAGCCTCGCACGTATAGAGTGAAGCGACAGGGATCCCCTTTGAAGTCAGGGTTGATCTCGGGCCTAATGCTTCGACTTATCCTGGAATCTTCATCAGTGGCAGCTATGAACTACCCCACCGCATAGGCGGATGGGGTTTCTGATGCCCCATTCGCTTGACGGCAGGATTTTAGTCTCTTCCTCTGCCCCAGGTGCTTCATAGCCCCGCAGGACTTTGAAGTAGAGCTGAAGCATCCAAGACTCACGAGGCTGGTTCCCAACCCCGGTTGCCGATTAGTGGCAACGGTGTACATCACCATCACCGAGCCCCGATCCCTGGGGATTTCAAACCCACAACCAGAGCAGACATGATAGCGGTTGCTCAAGTCTGCCCACTCCTTGTGGACTGCCCCACATTGGGGACAGCGCTGCGAGGGCTTGAGGGCTTGCGTAGGAAGCATGAGAACTAAACCACCTTTCTGCTCGATTTTGTAGGTAATCATCTGGTTCAATGTACCAAACCCCACCGACAGAATCGACTTGTTTAGCCCTGCCTTGCGCTTCCCACCCTTGCGGTCATCCCTTTGACATGCAGCTTCTCCGTTACGCCGTTCGCCTATGGCGGCGCGGAGCGCTTCGCCATAACGACAAGCTATCTCTGACGTAACTTTGTGTTGCCAGTCTTTGCGCTGACGGGCAACTTTGGCTTTGAGTTGCGCTTCCCACCGGTGGATTTTCTTCCACCTTCTGGAAGCCTTTATGCCCTTTTTAGGGGCACGCTTTCTGCGCTTCAGTCTGGCGACTCTGCGAATCTTCTCCTCACTTCTCTGGGTAAAGCGGGGATTAGTAATCTCCCGAAACTCCGCCCCGTCAAACAACGTCAGGGCGGTCTCCGTCCCCAAGTCATAGGCAACTATAGATTCGTACTGCAAATCCGACTGTGAACCAAACTTAGGTTCAGGTATCGCCACCTCGACCGTGAACGAGGCAAACCACTGCCGCCGGGACGGCTTGTAAACAAGGGTCAGCGTAGTGGGCACGCCCCAATGCTTGGCTTGACCACGCATTTTCAGGGTCATGCCCAAGTCATTGAGTGTGACCGTGCCGTGCTTTCCCGTGCTGTTGACCTTCCACCCCGACCGGGCAGGATACGTCCAGCCTGAATACCGGCGAATGGACTTGAATCTTGGCTTCCTACTCAGTCCTTGAAAGAACCGTTGGTAAGCATCATCCACCCGCTTGACGGTAGCTTGCAAAGTTTGGGAGTTCAGTTGGGCAAACTCCACCCACACCTGCTTGAATTCGGGGAGTAGGTTCTGCTGTTCCAGGTAGGTCACCGTCCGGCGGTGGAGCTTGTACTCGGTTTCCCGATGGCTGACACAGGCGTTGTAGAGGTAGCAGTGCAGGCGACGAGCCTCGAACAAAGCTTTTTCCTGAGCTTTGCTGGGATACAGTCGATAAGGTCTGCCTTCTGGTTGCCATATGCGTTATCCTACCCCCACCTGTCCTAGTTCTGAGTGCTCCACAAATCCAGTGGCGCTATCCATCCCCACCCTACAGAGGGTGGGGAATTCCGCGCGTTTTGTTAAACATGGTCCTGTAGCTGTTGGATGAACCAGCTAGCAGCAGCAGTATTGGTTTGGGTGGCAAGTCGTTCCAGGGCTTGTTCAAGAAGAGCTATTTCTAAGCCTGTCAGCACCTGTGACTGGGAGATTGCCCTATAACGCCCCCCCTCAGCTAGCCCAAAGGCAAAGACGCGGCGCCCTTTGACATCTATCACCCAATACTCGGGAATACCCAAGCTGGCGTAAAGTTGCTTTTGCTCATCCAGATCAATGCTGAGGGTAGTATCGGCAATTTCGCCCACCAAGTCAGGCGCCCGTTGGTAGCGCAGATCAATCCGCCGCGGTTCACCGGGCTGGTACTTGGGGATGTTATCGCCTTTGTAGAGCACCAGATCGGGGGCACAAGCATGGGTCTCGGGGCGTTCGATCAGACAGCGACCATAAGACTGCAAGGGGACATCGGGGTGGAGAAAGGCCCATGCGAAAAAAATTGCCGTCATGAAATCGCTGACGGAGGCATGCTCTGGCCCTTCTTTGCCCATGTTGACCCACAACCAGCCCTGATAAAAGGAAAGTTTCTGCCAATCCACAGCGGGATGGTCGCGGATAGCCACGTAGTCCTGCCAGGTGGCGCTGTGGCGCTCGAGGATAGGGGGGGTTGAGGTTTTTAGGGAGATGACAGTCATATCAATCTTGGTTCTTAAGCCCGGCTTTGCAACTGTTGGAGGAGCCAGTTGGCAGCAGCGGTGTTGGTCTCCTCGGCCAGCCGCTCCAGGGCTTGCTCGAGAAGGTCTATCTTCAGACCTGAGAGCACCTGTGACTGGGCAATGGCCCGATACTGGCCCCCCTCAGCTAGCCCAAAGGCAAAGACGCGGCGCCCTTTGACATCTATCACCCAATACTCGGGAATACCCAAGCTGGCGTAAAGTTGCTTTTGCTCATCCAGATCAATGCTGAGGGTAGTATCGGCAATTTCGCCCACCAAGTCAGGCGCCCGTTGGTAGCGCAGATCAATCCGCCGCGGTTCACCGGGCTGGTACTTGGGGATGTTATCGCCTTTGTAGAGCACCAGATCGGGGGCGCAGGCATAGGTCTCGGGGCGTTCGATCAGACAGCGACCACAAGACTGCAAGGGGACATCGGGGTGGAGAAAGGCCCAAAAACCAAAGACGATGGTGATGAAATCGCTGACGGAGGCATGCTCTGGCCCTTCTTTGCCCATGTTGACCCACAACCAGCCCTGATAAAAGGAAAGTTTCTGCCAATCCACAGCGGGATGGTCGCGGATGGCCACGTAGTCTTGCCAGGTGGCGCTGTGGCGCTCAAGGATGGGTTGGGTGGCCGGTTTTAAGGAAAGGGTCATTGGTCGCACTGGCGAAGCGTAGCTCTATCACCCCTTAGCAAAAATGAGATGGGGGAGTTCATCTCTTCTCTTCAATCCTAATGGTTTCAATGGCCAGCCAGTTTTGGCGAAAGCCTTTCACAAAGCAGGCCGTAGGTCTATAGGGCAATGAACCACAGACCTTTGCCTGAATCCCTAGACCGGCAGCGGGGCTTTGCGCCAAGCCTTGGGCTGCTGGAACCTGTGCAGATCTCGGATCAGCCGCACCCAGCCATCGGACATGGACTCCACCAAAACTTTGCCTTTCTCCGGCGTGGCGGCAGTGGCATCGCCCAAAACTCCGCTCTGGGTGAGGTCGCGAGTTGCCCAAGCGAAAGGGATCCGCCCTTCCATGCTGAGCAAGCTGTTTTCCGGCAGATCGTGGGGATATTCGCAGACCAATCGGTCGGTTCGCACCGTATCCGGCAAAAGGTGCATCAGCATACTGGTCTCCCCATCGCCGGCGTGAATACCCAATTCCCGCTCTTTCTCGGTAAACAGCTCTCGCCCTTCGTGGGGAACCCGCCAGACGGACACCGGGAACAGCATGAAATCTTCATACTTCTGGTGAAGATCGCGGGCGACAATCTCCAGCACCTGTGGCTGGCCGCCGTGGGAGTTGAGGAATACCAGCTTGCGAAACCCAGCTCGGTAGATGCTCTCTGCCACTTCCGTCAGCACCGCCATCAGGGTTTGGGCCGAGAGGGTAATGGTGCCGGGGAAATGCCAGTGCTCGTTGGCTTTGCCGTAGCATTGGGTGGGCAAAACATAGGCCGGGATCTCAGGCTCCAGCTTCTCCATGGCGCGCCCGATGACCGCCGTGCCGATGCAGGCATCCACCACCAGGGGCAGGTGGGGCCCGTGTTGCTCAATCGAGGCAACCGGCTGGATGATCACCACGTTCTCTTTATCGGGCATGGCCTGGATCTCTGTCCAGGTCAGGTAGGGGAAAAAGCGGTGGGGCGGGACAAAAGTGTGCATCATGGCGGGATCCGTCCAAGTCTGATCAGAAAGCTACCTAGCACCATGCCACAAGATCGGGTTCACGAAATGTCCGCAAAGACGGGATCCCCGGCCAACCCGCCTGCCAAAGAAAAGTAAGGAGGCCATCGATTAGGATCAGTACAGTCCATATCGTCTTCAGTTAACGATTGCATGACCCTGTTGCCTCGTTTGCCCGCCCGATGTGGCTCTGTGGAGAATATCCCTTTCAGAAACCGCCCTTTGCCTGCCCCGGTGGAGGTGGGCAGCACTCCACCCTCACCCCGTCCCATCCTCGCCCTGCCAGGGCCGCAAGCCACCCTCTATGTGGAGCTGATTCAGGCTTCTCTCCACAATCTTGCGGCGGGATCCCCAGCATTGCTCTGGGTGCGACCTCTCTTGCTCAGGCAGGGATCCCAAGTCTTGAACCTGCGGGCCACCTCGGATTTGCTCTGGCCTGCTGACGGCTTTGTCCCGGCCTATGCGGAGGAGGTGTTGCCCCTTTTGGAGCAGGCAAGGGATCCCGCTCCCCACGAGCCCTCTGCCCGACAGCAGTTGCAGGCCTTTCTGCGACAAGTTTGGCGAGGCTAGGCTTCCCCGGAATGGCCAAGGGAGGCGGCCAACCTCTGCAAAGCCGATTCCAACATCACCAGAGCCTCGTCGATTTCCGCCGGGGTGACGATCAAGGGGGGCACCAAGCGCACCACCTGGGATCCTGCCGGCACCAACAACAGCCCGCAGTCCATCGCCGCCTTGACCGCTTCAGCCGCCGGGATGCGCACCACCAAACCCTGAATCAGGCCCCAGCCCCGCACTTGCTCAACGAGCTGTGGAAACTGCTCCGCCAGGCGGGACAGCCCCTGACGCAGATACATCCCCGTCTGCTGGGCATTCCAAACCAAACTCTCTGACATCAGCGTGCGGCAAACCGCCAGACCCACCGCACAAGCCAAGGGGTTGCCCCCAAAGGTGCTGGCGTGATCCCCCGGCTGAAACACGGCGCAAAAGTCTTTCGCCAACAAGGCCCCGATGGGGATCCCACCGGCCAGGCCCTTGGCCAAGGTGAACACATCCGGCTCCACCCCCAGGTTACAGTGGCCCCACAGCATGCCGGTACGGCCCATGCCCACCTGCACCTCATCCAACATCAGCAGAACGCCCCGCTCGCTGCAGATCCGGCGCAACCATTGAAAATAGGCGGGATCCCCCGGGACAACCCCCCCTTCCCCCTGCAACGGCTCCAACAGCACGGCACACACCCGCTCGCCCCAGCGATCCAACACTGCTGCTGTGCCCTCGATGTCATTGTAGGGAACGTAATCAAAGCCGGGCACCAGAGGGGCAAAGTCTTTCTGGTATTTCGGCTGGCCGGTGGCGGTAACGGTGGCCAGGGTGCGGCCATGGAAGCTGGCATGGGCGGTGAGGATCACCGGATCTGAGATCCCGCGCACCGCGTGGGCATACTTGCGGGCCAGCTTGATGGCTCCTTCATTGGCTTCCGCCCCTGAGTTGCAGAAAAACACCTTGTCGGCACAGGAGTGCTGGGTCAGCCATTGGGCCAGTTGCGCCTGCGGCTGGTTGTAGTAAAGGTTGGAAACATGATGCAACTGTTGCGCCTGCTCGGTGAGCGCCTGAATCCACACCGGGTGGGCATGCCCCAGAGTACAGGTAGCAATGCCGGCCACAAAATCCAGGTACTCCCGCCCCTGCTCATCCCAAACTCGACACCCCTGCCCGCGCACCAGGGTTAAAGGATAGCGCCCGTAGGTGGACATCACATGCTCGGCAAACAGCTCGGCAGTTGTCGGGGATCCCGAAGTGGCACTGGCAAGAGGCGAAGTCAGGGGGGACATGGCCGGTGAAGGATTGTTGTCGTGTCGGCGGCACAGAGCACTTTGGGGCTGTGCAAGCCGTGTTTCGAGTGTATCACCCTGCTTTTGGAGATGATATCCTGGCAGGGCCCAAGATTCAGGGATCCCTACGAACCGATGTCGCGGCGGGGGGTAACGGTCTGGTTTACAGGGTTGAGCGGGGCGGGCAAAACCACCCTAAGCTGCGGCGTGGCCCAGCAGTTGCGCGCTTGGGGGCTGCCGGTGGAGGTGCTCGACGGAGATGTGGTGCGGCAACATCTCACCAAAGGGCTCGGCTTCAGCAAAGCGGATCGGGATGAGAACATTCGCCGCATCGGCTTTGTGGCGGAGATGCTGACTCGGCACGGGGTGATTGTGCTGGTGTCGGCTATTTCCCCTTATCGGGCGGTGCGGCAGGAGGTACGGCGATATATTGGCAGCTTCATCGAGGTCTTTGTGGATGCCCCTTTGGAGGTGTGCGAACGTCGGGATGTGAAGGGCCTCTATCGAAAGGCGCGGGCAGGCTTAATCCAGCACTTTACCGGTATTGACGATCCCTACGAGCCGCCGGAACAGCCGGAGGTGGTGTGCAAAACTGCCGAGCAAAGCATCTCCGAATGTATTGACCTGGTGATACAAAGCCTAAAAAGCAGAGGTTATGTCTAACAGGCCCACTGCTCTTACGTTGCCCGTAGAGGGTGGGCTTCCCCCCGGAGTAGCTGCAAAGAACCTAGAATTAAGAAAGGCTTACAAGCAACTCTTATGGCTTCGACATCGGTATCGGCCACTCCCATTTCGGCGCGGTGGATCTGGCGAGGGCAGTCAGTTCATTACGTCAAACAGGGTGAGCAGGGGCAGCCTCTGCTTCTGGTACACGGCTTTGGGGCCTCTACCGACCACTGGCGCAAGAACATTCCCGAATTGGCTCAACATTATCAGGTGTATGCCATTGATTTGCTGGGTTTCGGTCGCTCTGCCAAGCCCAACTGGGACTACCGCACCGAAATCTGGCGGGATCAACTGCGGGACTTTTGCCAACAGGTGATCCGTCGCCCCGTAGTAGGGATCGGCAACTCCCTAGGCGGCTACGTGGTGCTCAGTTTTGCGGCGGAGTGGCCGGAGTGGGTGCGGGGCGTGGTGCTCTTGAATGGGGCAGGTGGGTTTTCCACGCTCAAAGGATCCCCGACCGGATGGCGGCAATGGATAGGCGGGCTGGTGGGCTGGAGCCTGCGCCAGCGCCTGGTGTCTTACCTGCTGTTTCAGTATTTGCGGCAGCCGCACGTGATTCGAGCCAAGCTGAAGCAGGTTTACTACGACCCAGCAGCCGTGACCGATCAACTGGTCGAGGACATTCATCGCCCCACCCAGGATCCGGGTGCTGCCGATGTGTTTGTGGCCTTGATGCGAGGCGGCCAGAAGGGACGCTATGTAGATGAGCTGCTGCGCAGCCTGGTGCGCCCGCTGTTGTTGATCTGGGGAGAGCGGGATCCCTGGATGCGGGCGCGGGAACGCTCTAAGCTCTACCGGGCCCACTACCCTCAAGCGATGGAATACTTCCTGGAGGCTGGCCACTGCCCCCACGATGAGCGTCCAGAACAGGTCAATGCCCTGATCCACCAGTGGATCGAGACAGGAATCCCGGCCACCACTTCTCCCCCCATTTCCAAAGCTGCCCCTGCATCAGAACTCCATCCTTAGGCGGCCAGTCTAGCTTGGGTTGTCCAACGATTCCCCCTGGGGATCCCCTTCTAGGCCGATGGTGTACTTAGACCATTCTCGGTGGGAACCACTGCCGACGGCTTTGGAGATTTCAAAGTAGAGGGTGCTGTGGGGACGGCGGGGTTGGCGCAACAGGGGCATACCGGCTTCGCGGGGGGTGCGGTTCCCTTTTTTCACGTTGCAGCGCACACAGGCACTGACCACATTTTCCCAAGTATCTCCGCCGCCACGGGAGCGAGGGATCACGTGATCCAGGGTGAGATCTTCGCCGAAGCAGCCGCAGTACTGACAACGGTGCCCATCCCGGTAGAGGACGTTGCGGCGCGTGAGCGGGATCTCCTTATGGGGAACGTGGACATAGTGGCGCAGGCGAATGACGGTGGGCAAAGGAATGTTGCCGTACACCACTCGGCCATTGTGCTCAATTTGCTCGGCCTTGCCCTTGAGCAAAAGAACGACCGCCCTGCGCCAACTGGTGATGTTGAGCGGCTCGTAGGAGGCATTCAAAACCAAAACTTTGCCCATAGTGCTACGCACCGCTGACGGGATCCCTAACCCAAGCCGGGAGGCACCAGCCCCCTGAAGTTATGCAAAATGTTAACACAGCTTCAGATTCGGGCAGTAGGAGCCCTGTGCTCCAGGAGATAGTTGCGGCTGCTGCAAGGGCGCTACTCTGGAGAGGATCCGTCGGCAGGGGCGTGTTCAATCCCCGTGGGGTTTCCCGAAGAGGCTGAATTTTATTGAGGTGATGAAGCTGGAACTGAAATCTTCAACTCAACGGCAGGATCTGCCCCAAAAGAGAAACCCAGGCGAGGGATCCCGCTGGCTAATGGGTCTAGCCATCCTGCTGCTCTG
The DNA here is from genome assembly GCF_054060065.1 of Thermostichus sp. MS-CIW-37. Lineage (NCBI taxonomy): Bacteria > Bacillati > Cyanobacteriota > Cyanophyceae > Thermostichales > Thermostichaceae > Thermostichus > Thermostichus sp. MS-CIW-37. The sequence goes on from NZ_JBSSCV010000022.1 coordinate 50,604, forward strand.
TCTGGGGTCCCCCAACCGCTGGTGGCACTGGTTTCCGGGGGCGCTGCTGGGCCTAGCCCCGCTGTTTGACCTGTGCGAACAACGGCAAGGGTGGGCGCGGTGGCGTTTGGCCTATGGCCTCTGGTTTTGGGTGTGCCTGTATGCCTTCTGGGTGGATCCCTTCTCGGTTAAGGTGTTGAGCGCCTGGGAGATCCTGGGGGGCGTGGTGGTGGCTCCCCTGATCCCCCTCTTTTTCACCACCGCTACGCTCCTCAGTTTGCAACTGAGCCGCCCCCTGCCGGCTTGGGCACGTCCGCTGGGCTTGGCCACGGTCTGGACAGGCTTGGATGGGCTGTTGGGCTTGCTCTGGTGGCCCATCCCTTTCCACTGGGGATCCTTGCTGTTCGACTGGCCTCTCGGGATCCAGGTGGCCGATGTCACCGGGATCTGGGGGGTTACCTTTTTTGCCGTGTTCGTCAATGGGGTTCTTTGGCAGATGGCCAGGCAGATTTCCAGCCGGTGGCAGACGGCTAGGGGATCCCTGAGAAACGCTTTGGGTGAGATGCTCAAGAACAGAGATTTCTGGAGTACGCTTGCCTGGGGCCTGGGGCTGACAGGGCTGGTCTTGGCTTATGGAAGCGTGCGCCTGGCTTACTTCGATGCCTTGGCCGTTGAAAACAGGGATCCCGGCTTTCGGGTGGGGGCAGTGCAGCAGGTGGCTTGGCTGGAAGCCGATCGCAGTTGGGACTACCGCATGGAGCGCTACCGGGAGCTGCATCAGCTTTCTGCCCAGGGGGTGGCTGCCGGGGCGCAGTTGGTGATTTGGCCGGAGGGGGCGCTGCGGGCACGGCTGCTGAATACCGGCCTAGAGCCTTACGTGATCGAGCCGATGCAAGCGATTCTGCCACCGGAAGGCGCTTTGATTACGGGGGCAACAGAGCCGGATCCCCGCACAGCCCATTTGCCGGAGCCAGAGCAGCGATTTTTTAATACGGCCCTGTTGTTTGACGCCCAGGGCAACTTGCTGGATGGGTTTGGCAAGCAGTGGATCTTTCCCTATTTCGAGTCGGGGCGCTATGTGCCCTCGCCGGATGGCTACCGACCTTTGGCCGGAGGGGAGCTTTTCGGGCCTTTGGGGGTGATGATCTGCTTGGAGAGCGTCTTGCCTGCGCCCAGCCGAACTTTAACCCGTCGCGGCGCCGAGTCTTTGATCGTAATTTCGGATGATAGCTGGTTTGGCAATAGCCACTGGCCGATGCTGCATGGCAAACTCTCGGTTTTTCGGGCTGTGGAAAATCGGCGTAGCGTGGTGTTTGTCAACAACACCGGCGGCAATTTGGTGGTGGATCCCTCAGGTCGGCTCCAGCAGGTCGGCCCCATCTTTCAGCGGGGGGTGATCACGGGAGAGGTGAGGCGGCGCTCTGAGACAACTTTCTACAATCGCGCAGGGGATTGGCTGGCGTGGCTAACGTTGGGGCTGTCTTTGGGGCTATGGCGTTGGGGATCCCGAGTGAGGCAAGGATGAGTTAGGATCAGTAAACCTGCCCAGGATCAAGATTGGGATTGCTTGCTCCGGAGCGGCGGGTTCCCCTATCGAATCAACCGTTGCTGATGTAGCTCAGTTGGTAGAGCAGCTCACTCGTAATGAGCAGGTCGTCGGTTCGAGTCCGATCATCAGCTTTCTGGAATTGAACACCTTGGAGTCCCTCACACTCCTGCTCTAATTCATTGCTCGCCCACTATTGTTGATTTTGTTTTCACTGATTAACTCTTGATTGCTATAGCAGCAGTTATAGCCGTTTTAGCCTAGGTCGTGTTGATCTTATGTTAGGATAGAGAGAATAATTTATAGAGGAAAGAGGATGAAGTTGGTTTTTTCAGATGAAAACAAATGGCAGAAGATATTGGCTTTTTTACAGACAGAAGAGAGAGTTAACATTGGGAAAGAAGCAAACTGCAAACAGTTTATTGAAGCAGTTCTTTGGATAGCACGTTCCGGTGCTCCTTGGCGCTACCTCCCAGAAGGATATGGCAAATGGTACACCATCTATCAAAGATTCCACCGGTGGAGTCGTTTTGGAGTGTGGGAACGGATGTTCAAGTATTTTATTGACGACCCTGATTTAGAGCATCTCATTATTGATTCAACCATGGTTCGAGCGCACTCCTATGCTGTCGGAAAAAAGGGGAGCAAGCTTTGGGGAGAAGCCGAGGCGGATACAGCACCAAGATTCATGTGAGTGTAGATGGGTTGGGAAATCCGCTGGAATTGAGAATAACTGGCGGAGAAAAGAGCGATATTACTCAAGGGGAAGAATTGATAGAGGGCTGGCAGAGAAAGGATACCAAAGTAATTGGGGATAAAGGATATGATGCGGATAAGTTGATTGAGAAGATAGGGGAAGCTCAAGCGGTTATTCCGCCTAAAAGGAATAGAAAGACGCAGCGGCATTATGACAAGCATCTGTATCAAGAGAGGCATTTAATCGAATGCTTTTTTCATAAGTTAAAGCAGTACCGGCATCTATGTTCTCGTTTTGACAAATTGGCCAGGAACTTCTTGAGTTTTCTCTATCTCGTCAGTGCTCTCTTTTGGCTCAAATGAAAGATCAACACAACCTAGCATATTGACCGAGGGCTGTCTGTTTTCCAGAGCACTTTCAGACCCTCTCTGGGGTACAGATTTCCAACTGTCGCTGCGGCAAAATGACCTCAAAGCTGGATCCCTGGCCCAGCTCGCTCTCCACCTGCACTTGACCTTGATGCTGCTGGGCAATGCTTCTGACAATTGCCAGCCCCAAACCTGACCCTGAGAGGCGACCGGGATCCCCGCTGCGAGCCGGATCTACCCGATAAAAGCGATCGAACACATGGGGCAGAGCCTGGGGGGGGATCCCTGGCCCGGTATCTTGTACCCGCACCACCAGCTCTGGGGATCCGGAGCGCAGCCGTTGTTCCAGCCTCACCTGCACCTCTCCTTGCGGGGGAGTGTGGAGAAGGGCGTTTTCAATCAGGTTGGTGAACAGGCGGGCCAATTGATCTTCATCTCCCCAAAAACCGAAGGGATCCACTTGGGCGGGAGAAGGTTCCGTCCCGCTCTCAGGGGCAGCAATCTCCAGCTTCAAGCGGATCTGTTTTTGGTTGGCCAGGCCCTGCAGCTCTTCCACCACCTGCAGCAGCAGAGCATCCAGCGCACAGCAACGGGGTTGGAAAGGCACCATACCGCTGTCGTGGCGGGCCAGAAACAGCAGGTCATCCACCAGGCGACCCAGCCGCAAACACAGCCGCTCCACCATCTGCCAGCGCTGACGGGTGTCGGCATCCAATTGGGAATCTGCCAAAGCCACCTGTACCGCGGTTTGGATGCTGGCCAAGGGGCTGCGCAGCTCGTGGGAGGCATCGGCGGTAAATTGCTTGAGCTGCTGATAAGACTGCCGGATGGGCTGCATGGCCAGGCCGGAGAGCATCCAGCCAATGGCCCCCACACCCGTCAAACCGGCCACCACCCAGAGGGAAAGATCCCGGATCAACTGTCGCGTTGGCTTGCTCACCTCAAACCAGGGATGGCTGACCCGCAGATAGCCCAGCAGCTTCCCACCGGCCACAATCGGCTCGGTGAACTGGCGCAGCCAATACCCAGGGGCGATACGGGCAGTGTGCAGGGATCCCTCGGTCAATAGGGGGGCAGGGATCCCGCCGGGTACCGTGGACCAGATGAGCGTTCCCTGAGGGCCGAACCACTCCAAGTCGATGTGATCGTCCTCTAGGGTGCTGGGATCATCCCGAAAGCTGGCCTCTAAGCTGCGGCGGGCCTGCTGCGGATCCAAGAGGCTCTCATCCACCACCAAAGACCGCTCGACAATCTCCACCACATGGCCAAGGGTATCGTCCACCCGCTCGATCAGGGTTGACTGCACGTACCAATAGAAGCTGCCGGCAAACAACAGCAGCAACACCGCTGTGACCGCTGTATACCAAAAGGCCAACCACTGCCGCGTCGCTTGGAACATGGGAGCTGCACCGCGGGGGGAGAACGGAGTGGGGCTAGCTGTGAACACGGGGGTCGGGGTGAAGGGTGGATAAGATCTCGGCTTCCACCTGGAGTAGAGTATCGAGACGCTCCTGCACCTGATCGGCAGGGAACTGATCCAAGGCCAAATCCAAATAAAGCTGCCAATGGCGCTCCTCCGCAGCCGCCAGCCACAGGTAAAACTGCCGCAACTCCAGGTCAGGCGCGTGGATCCCGAGCAGGCCCAAGCGCTCGTGGCTGCGGGCCTCAATGATGGCTGCCACCAGCAGGGTATCCAACAGATGCTCCGGCTCGGAGCGGCGCAGGTGTTGGTTCAGACGACCGGCATAGGGCGCAGCCGACAAGGGCTTGATGGGGATCCCCAACCGTTGCAGGTGGCGATGCACCCGCTCAAAATGCTGCAGCTCCTCCCGCGCCAGCGGCGAGAGGGTTTCCACCAAACGCCCATTAGCCGGGTAGCGAAACAGCAAGCTGAGGGCGTTGCCCGCTGCTTTTTTCTCACAATTGGCGTGGTCTAGCAAGACCAGGTTGTGTTGATCTTTCATTTGAGCCAAAAGAGAGCACTGACGAGATAGAGAAAACTCAAGAAGTTCCTGGCCAATTTGTCAAAACGAGAACAT